>NZ_JBGQOF010000009.1:0-218023 GCF_052113665.1 Flavobacterium sp. W22_SRS_FK3
TCGCAGAGTTTGGCTGGTTGATAATTGAATTAAATTCAGTAATACCAAACATTCCAAGGTTAGATACTGTAAACGTAGTTCCTTCCATTTCCTGTGGTCCCAATTTTTTATTTTTAGCTCTTCCGGCAAGATCTCTTACTGAAGCACCAATTTGAGATAAACTCATAGCATCAGTAAATTTCAATACAGGAACTACTAATCCGTCTTCTACCGCTACAGCAACTCCAATATTTACGTGGTGGTTGATGATGATGGCATCTTCTTTCCACTGAGAGTTAATTTTTGGATGCTTTTTCAAGGCTAAAGCACATGCTTTAATTACCATATCGTTGAAAGATACTTTTGTATCCGGAACCGTATTGATTGTTGCTCTTGCGCCCATTGCTTCATCCATACTTACTTCGATCACTAAGTTGTAGTGAGGAGCTGTAAATAAAGATTCTGCCAAACGTTTTGCGATAATTTTACGCATTTGAGAGTTTTTGATCTCTTCTGTGTAAACTTCTCCGGCAGGAACAAATACTTTTGCAGCAGCTGATTCTTGAGGTTTAGCCTCAGAAGATGCTTTTGCTGGAGGTTGAGCAGATGGAGTAAAGTTTTCAATATCACTTCTTATGATACGCCCGTTTTCTCCAGAACCTTTAACCTGATTTAATTGAATTCCTTTATCAGAAGCGATTTTTTTAGCTAAAGGTGAAGCTAAAATTCTTCCTCCGTTTGAAGTTTCAGCTATAGTTTCAGTTGCTTTTTCAGCAACAGGAGCAGCTTTTGTTTCATCTGCAGCAGGAATACTTGCAGTTGCAGCGCCTCCGGCTGTATAATTGTCAGCAATTCCTGAAATGTCGGTTCCTGCAGGTCCTATGATCGCTAATAAGCTGTCAACTGGAGCTGTGTTTCCTTCCTGAATTCCGATGTATAATAATGTTCCGGCATTGAAAGACTCAAACTCCATAGTAGCTTTGTCTGTTTCAATTTCTGCCAAAATATCACCTTCAGCAACAGCATCACCTACTTTTTTCAACCAGGTAGCTACAGTTCCCTCAGTCATGGTATCACTCAAACGAGGCATAGTTACTACTACAACACCTTTTGGTAATTCAGTTGCAGCTTTTGCAGGAGCAGCAGTTTCAGTTTTAGCTTCAGCAGCAGGAGCTTCCTTAGTTTCTGCTTTTGGTGTTTCTGCAGCAGGAGCATCGCCACCAGCTAATAAAGCTGAAATATCTTCTCCTTCTTTACCAATAATTGCTAATAATGAATCAACCGGAGCAGTTTCTCCAGCCTGAATACCAATATGTAAAAGAGTTCCTTCGTTAAAAGATTCGAACTCCATTGTTGCTTTATCTGTTTCAATCTCTGCAAGGATATCTCCCTCGCTAATTTTGTCGCCTACTTTCTTTAACCAAGTCGCTACCGTTCCTTCCGTCATAGTATCGCTCAAACGAGGCATTGTTACTTTAATAGCCATAATTAATTATAGTTTATGAGGTGTAAATGGATAGTCTTCTTGTGCGTATACTACATCGTATAACTGTTGTAATTCAGGATATGGAGATTCTTCAGCGAATTTCACACATTCTTCAACCAGGTCTTTCACTCTTTGGTCGATTACTTCAATTTCTGCTTCTGTAGCATATTTTTGATCCATAATTACATCTAAAACCTGAGTAATAGGGTCAATTTTTTTGTATTCTTCGATCTCTTCTTTAGAGCGGTATAATTGTGCATCAGACATTGAGTGTCCTCTGTAACGGTACGTTTTCATTTCAAGAAAAGTTGGTCCGTCACCACGACGAGCTCTTTCGATTGCTTCTGTCATTGCTTCAGCAACTTTTACAGGATTCATTCCGTCAACTGGTCCACATGGCATTTCGTATCCTAAACCAAGTTTCCAGATGTCAGTGTGATTTGCAGTTCTTTCAACAGAAGTTCCCATTGCGTAACCGTTGTTTTCAACAATAAATACAACCGGTAGTTTCCATAGCATTGCCATGTTGAAAGCTTCGTGTAAGGAACCTTGTCTTGCAGCTCCATCACCAAAGTAAGTCATAGTTACACCGCCAGTTTCAAAATATTTATCAGCAAAAGCTAATCCGGCTCCTACAGGAATTTGTCCACCAACAATCCCGTGACCTCCGTAAAAACGGTGTTCCTTAGAGAAAATGTGCATTGATCCTCCCATACCTTTAGAAGTTCCTGTTGCTTTTCCTAAAAGTTCAGCCATAACACGTCTGGGATCAACTCCCATGCCAATTGGCTGTACGTGATTTCTGTAAGCAGTAATCATTTTATCTTTAGTCAAATCCATGGCGTGTAAAGCTCCCGCTAATACCGCTTCCTGACCATTGTAGAGGTGAAGAAATCCTCTAACTTTTTGTTGGATGTATAATGCTGCAAGTTTGTCTTCAAACTTTCTCCAAAGCAGCATGTCTTCATACCACTTTAAGTAAACCTCTTTTGTAACTTCTTTCATCTGAATTCTTTCTTTTGCTAAAGTTGTTTTTTGTGTTATCAATTGTTACCTATAACGCAAAAATAGTTTCCTCCCACAAATTTGCGCCCGAAGGGTCGGGATGCAAAAATAAGACATTAGATTTAAGAACTAAAATTTAAAAGCTACTTTTTGGCTTTTTTTGGCTTTTTTATAAAAACTTTTTGTCAAACATGAAAGGGAGTAGGTTTTTAAGGGATGAAGATTGATAAATTGCACCTATTTCCCCCATAAAATAGATTTCTATAGGGATATCTTGTTTAATTTCGTATTCTGCAATTGATTGCCTGCAGGAACCGCATGGCGGAATAGGAGCTTGAGTTTGATTCGTATCAGAAGCTGCTGTAATAGCCATTTTTAAAATTTTAGCTTCCGGATAAATGCTTCCTGCATGAAAAATTGCTACGCGTTCTGCACACAATCCTGATGGATAAGCTGCGTTTTCCTGGTTTGATCCTAAAATAATTTTTCCGTTATCTAATAATAATGCTGCACCAACCCTAAATTGTGAGTAAGGGGCATAGGCTTTTTTACGAACTTCTACAGCCTGATCCATTAAATTCTGAATATCGTTTGGTAGTTCTTTTAAGCTATCGAAAACCAAAAATGATGATGTTACACTTATTTCTTTCATTGTTTTTAAGGGAAAAAAAATCCAAATTCCTAGAAATAGAAATTTGGATTTGATATTGTTTTTTATTTGTTGTTTGATTAATATTCTTCGTATTTATCACCAAAATTAAAGGTTAAAGAGAAGCGAAGTGTGTTTTCTAAAGGATTTTTAACTTTTGATGCAGAGAATAAGTACGAAACATCCACTTTTACAATGTTGTATTTGAATCCGGCTCCTAATGAGAAAAATTGTACAGCTCCTTTTTCAGGACTTTGGTGGTAATATCCTGCACGCATCGAAAAGGAATCCTGATAGGTATATTCTCCGGAAAGGCTATAAGTAATTTCTTTTAATTCTTCACTAAAACCATCCGGTGCATCACCAAAAGATTTAAAAATACCCGGGACCCAACCGATAGAATTGTATTCGTTGTTGGCTTCCTGAACACCATTGCTTTCTCCTGGGTCTTCAGTGTCTCCATCGTTATTTAAATCAATAGGAACAGGTATTTGTGGAGTAGGAACAAGTAGTTTTGTGAATTCTAAACCTACAGCTACTTTATTATAATCATCTAATATAAAATCAAAACCCCCACCTAATCTTAAGTTGGCAGGAAGGAAGTTTGATCCAGATCCATCCTTTATTCCGCTTAAGTCATAATTGATTTTTGGACCAAGATTCTGAAAGTTAAAACCCGCTCTCCATCTTCCGTTGAAATCTCTGTAGGCAACTTCTTCAGACTGATAAAATCCGGCAACATCAAATGCAAATGATCTCGCTGCAGATAAACTTTGTCCTTCGGTTGTAATTCCTAGATTGGAACTAATAAATCTCGCTCCAACTGCCATCGAGAACATTTCACTTAACTTTAATGAATAAGATCCGTCGATTGCAAATTCTGATGGTTTAACTGTATTTGGAACATCATTAGCATTATTTCTTAACTCAATATCACCAATGCTGAAATAGCGTATGCTACCGGCAAAAGCACTTCGTTCGTTAATTTTATTGTAGTAAGTTACCTGGCTTAATGAAATGTCATTTACTAAATCAGTTAAATAAGGAGTATAACTCACAGAGAATCCTTGTTTGTCGATCGAAAAAGCATATTTCGCAGGGTTCCATTGTTGAGAGAATACGTCTGCAGATGTTGCAACTCCCTGATCACCAAGACCGGCAGCTCTTGCGTCAGCAGCAACTTGTAAAAAAGGAACTCCCGTTGTAATTGGTCTTTCTTGTGCTTCAGCAAAAGATATAATAATAAAATAAAATAGTAAGAGCGATATTTTTTTCATTTATATTAAGTAAAGTGTTAGTTCATATGTTAGTGGTACAAATATATATTATAGAATAACAAGTTTTTCATACTTTTCTGCTTTTTTGTTTGTTAAATTGGATTTGACAGTAAGTTTATAAATGTAAACCCCTTTTCCTATCCTGTCTCCAAAATCATCTTTGCCGTCCCAGGTAATTTCTCTGGATAAGAATCCTTCGGTAGTGATAATTTGGTTTTTTGTCCAGACAACCTTTCCTGTTATTGTCATTACCTGCACCTGCACATTTAAAGGTTCGTAAGGTTTATTATGAGAAAACCAAAATTGAGTGTAGGTAGAAAAAGGATTAGGGTAATTAAGAACGTGAGTCAATGTTAGCGATTCATCGCCAGTGACTATAAATTGTATTTCACTTGTTACCGGATTATTATAAACATCCCAGGCAGTAAAACTTATCGTGTGCATTCCTACACTTAAATTACGTAATGGAAAACGTAAATTTCCATTTGTGTAATCATCCAATTTTGTTTGATAATAATCATTCAAAATATAAGGATTGCTAACATCCCCATCTAAAACAGCAATAATATCATGACCAATTCCGCTTGCTGTGTTAATTCCGTTTTCGTCTTCAAGAAGCGCTAAAAGAAACGGGGAGTCATTTGTAATTCCTCCAGACACAAAAGTTTCATCGTTCATATATAACTGCACTTTTGGACTAATATTGTCCTGAGGTGCATTTTCGTTAATTCCTCCTATTTTTATAATGTCACTATAGCCTGACTGGTTTTCTAAAACTTCATTCTTTTTAGAATAAAAACTAATTCTGCCATTGTTAACAGGGATGCGAATATCCCGGGGTACTACAAAACTAAATTCAAATTGACCATTGGTTATAGAAGCATTTCCTCTAAAAATAGTTTCTCCTAAAGTTTTGAATTGCATTGCAGGGCTAAAACCGTCGTTGTTTAGTGTTGTGTTAGTAATTAATTTATCAAAAACAGCTGTTGAAAGTTTGCCATTATAATTGCTTAAGATATTGTTGTTTTCATCTGTGATTTCTCCTGATATTTTAATTTTAGCCAAAGATTTAAAATCTTCAATTACTCCTGAAATAGCTGCGTCATTTACTTTTGTTAAGTTAATTCGGGGTTTAGGGACGGCTAACATTATTGCAGGATCCCCTAAATAAAAAACAACATTACTCGAAGAGCTTGGATTTTCATTTTTGGAGATTCGAAGCGCTTCAGCAATCGTTGTGTATTGATTGGATCCGAAAGATAAAAGGTTTTTTGTTAAGTTGTCATTAAAATTTTCAGCATTGTATTGTCCGATTGAGCGAATCGTCGTCAGCATTGCAATGGCTCCTCCTTTTGGATTCCAAAAAGTGTATTCGCCAGCTGTAGGGTGAGTTGGGTCATCAAAGCGAGAAAACTCACAGGTTATAGTGATAAATAATGGATATTTATATTGATTACTTAAATTTTGACCATCTGATTTTTCCCAAATTCGTTCACCCGATAATCCATCTTCTCCTCCATGGCCTAAGTAGTTAAAGACTAAAGCGCCTTTTTCGAAAGCGTCAAAAAGGTCTGTTCTTGCTTTCGGATATCTGGAGCCGCCCGCAGATGCTTCTTGTGTATAGGAATCCAGAATGATTTTGTCAATATTTAAAAAAGGTTTCTCGGCAGCGATTTTGTCTGCTAAAGTGTTTTGACGAGATTGTAATGTGGCGTCTGAAGCTTTGTCAGAATCATCACTAATTAAAACAAAATTATTTCGCCAGTTTCCGTAAGATTTAGTATTGTGGTATTCTAAAACTTTATTAACCATTTCTTCTGCCTGTACATTGTCAGAAACCAACATTCTTCCTGTAGCGATATCTATTCCTCCAAAAAATGATATTACATTTCCTTCATTATCATCCATTAAACCGTAGAAATCATCAGATGCAAATGAAGATTCTCCAATGGTGTTACTGTTTAAAGAATGATATATAGGTACAATATTAGTGTTGTTGGAAATGCGGTTTTTATAATCGAATGAGGCATCACCAAATAGATTAAGATATTTTACTCTCTTGTCAGATGACGAGGCATTTTTGTATACATACCTAATACAATTTCTGATTGCTGCAATATCTTGCTTTCCTGAAGAAAACTCCTGATAAATGTTTTCAAGTGTTACAACTTTCACATTTAAATTAGAATAGGTTTTATGAAAATTAGCCAGTTTTTCAGCTTGCGAAAGCAAAACCTTCGGAGTAATAATTAAATAATCAATATCCTGAAAATTATTCTGAGCATTTTTAAAAAGAGTGCCTTTTAAGTTTTGAGTGACAATTTTTGATTGATTCTCTTTTAAAGGAGTGTAGTAGTCTGTTGGGTCAATGGCTATATATTTTCTAATTTCACCTAAAGAAGCTTTGAAACTTAGATTGTCCAAATTGCTGTTTTCAATTTTTGACACATTATATAAGTCTGTAATGTCCCAAATTTGTGAAATACCCGAAGCGCTCGAGATAGTGTAATTAACAATTCCTGAGGTGGAACCAGCAAGATCATACTGAAATTGAAATTGTTTTCCTGTTCCTTTTAGCTTTCTTTTAGCTGTTAAGTTAATATAATCCAGATATCCTTTAGAGCCAGGTACTCCATTGTTGTTATAAGTGAGTTTTATTTTTACATTTTCAGATCCTGTAAAACTTGTATTGCCGGGCAGATTCCCGCTATAAAATTTTATGTCAGAACTGCTGCTGAGTTGACTAAAAAAAATATTTCCAATATTCTGTCCGTTAGCTGAAATAACAAATGAAGTATTTGTGTATGCAGCAGATGCTGCAACAGTTTCTATTTTTATTGGAGTTGAAGCTTCAAGGTTTGGGAAATTGAATTCAAACTCTTGTTCCTGATTGATCTCAAAAGATTCTCCAAACCATTGACGTCCCGAATGTGCTATGTTAGTCAAATCGATTTCGTGAAATTGATGGTCGTCAAAGGTAGATAATTCTAAAGTAGAGTTTCCATTAGGCTGGTTTATATTTGAAATCCTTTTTCCGTCACCTCCTTGTGTGGTAATATAATAATAAGATTTACTATCGTATAAGTTAATATTGGTTTTGCTTTCAGTATTCCAATTGTTAATTCCTTCTGCGTAAAAAAGAATATAATCTTCATTGTTAAAACTTCCATCGTTTTCCCCAATCACCTGAATGGCATTTTCAATTAAGTCATCAGGATAGTAGATGTTGTTAGCTAAAGGAAGCATTCTTCCTCCATTTCCGTAAATTTTGATTTTTTTAGGATTACTTTTGGCAGTATCAAAGCCAAGACTTTGTAAAAAAGATTTTGAAAGTTTATAAACGCCTGATTTTTCGACATAAAAGCGATACCAATCTCCAGAGGATAAAACCGAATTTGAAATACTATTTGACTTTAAAGAGGAAGCTGAATTGTTGTTTTTTGAAGTGTTACTATTTATTGAGTAAGAAAAAGATTTAATTCTTTTAAAACTATTTCCTTCATATACTATTGGAGATAAAGAAATAAAACCTTGTTTTTGATCTCTTGAAGTAGCTATTTGGAGTGTTTCGTTTGGTTGGTTGGGGATGTTTTTCAATAATAAATCACCCAGATCTGCAGCAGAAACAGTTTCGTATATAACATTGGTAATTTGAACGTCACTGTTGTTTGAATAACCGGAATAATCTGGTCTAAATAATAATGTTATGGTTTTTTTAGTAATATCATAACGAAAATTATCACCAGTAAAGTAAGGGATGTTCGTTTTGAATTCACCGAAATTCATTTCTTTTTTGTTTTGCCAATCTATTGTAAAGGTGCCGTTTTTCTGGGAAAATAAGAAAAATGGAGTTAAAAAAAGAAATAAAAGTACAGCTTGTTTCATAGTTAAAGAAAACGAAATTAATTTTAAAATATTTTAGTAAGTAAAAATATAGCATTTAATGTAATTGTAATAATAAAAAGTATATTTTTGCGTTCGAAACTATAGGTTATTTTCTGGTAAAAAACAGCTAAATAAAATTATTAGAACACATGTTGCTAATTAAATGTTAATTATTATATTGCAGCACCTAAATTTATCACCTAAGAATGAGTATGAAAGTAAACAAAATTGTAGCCTTGCAAGTAATGATGTCAATAGTATTGATGTTAGGCACGGCTAGTTGTAGCAAAAAATCAAGTTCTAGCCGCGCTTCAAGAGCAACAGGTTGGGACGTTGATAGTCAGAATGGAACGGCTGCTAGAAATGCAGGGAAAAAACAACAGGCTGGACCTGGTTTAGTTTTCGTTGAAGGAGGTACATTTACTATGGGTAAGGTACAGGATGATGTTATGCACGATTGGAATAACACACCAACTCAACAACACGTTCAATCGTTTTACATGGATGAAACGGAAGTTACCAATGGTATGTATTTAGAATACCTGGAATGGCTGAAAAAAGTTTTTCCTCCAACAGAGGAAAGTTATAAAAATATTTATGCCGGAGCATCACCTGATACTTTAGTATGGAGAAATCGTTTAGGATATAATGAAACGATGACAAATAACTATTTAAGACACCCTGCATATGCTAACTATCCGGTAGTTGGTGTAAATTGGATTCAGGCAGTTGAATTCAGCAAATGGAGAACGGATCGTGTGAACGAAGCTGTTTTAGAAAAAAATGGATATGTAAAAAGAGGTGCTAAAAAAGACGATGTTACTGCAGAAAGTTTATTTAGTACAGAAGCTTATATTGCTTCACCTTCTACTTCTTACGGAGGTAATGAAGAAATTGTATTAAAGAAAAGTCCTAATGGCAGAAGACCTAAAAAAGGAAAAGATGGTACTGTAGAAGAGCAGAAAAATGTTTACGCACAACGTTCCTCTGGTATTATTTTGCCTGAATATAGACTACCTACGGAAGCTGAGTGGGAATATGCAGCCGCAGCAGATGTTGGACAAAGAGAGTACAATATTTACAAAGGTCAAAAGAAATATCCTTGGTCAGGAGATTATACACGTTCAACAAAACGCAAAAACAGAGGTGACCAATTGGCTAACTTCAAACAAGGAAACGGTGATTACGGTGGAATTGCTGGTTGGTCAGATGATGGTGCTGATATCACAAATAATGTAAAAAGTTATCCAGCAAATGATTTTGGATTATATGATATGGCAGGTAATGTAGCAGAATGGGTTGCTGATGTATACAGACCAATAATCGATAATGAAGCAAATGATTTTAACTATTATAGAGGAAATCAATATGCTAAAAACAAAATTGGTAAAGATGGTAAGTTGGAAATTATCACAAAAGATAATATTAAGTACCAAACTCTAAGTAATGGTAAAGTTATTGCTACAAATTTACCGGGAGAAATTGCTCAGGTTCCGGTTGATGAAAATGAAACTTATTTGAGACAAAATTTCAATAAAAGCGATAACATAAATTATAGAGATGGAGATAAACAATCATCAAGATATTATGATTTTGGAGATTCAGAATCAGCTGATGATGCTAAAAAAGAAGCAATGTACAATTCTCCAATCCATAATGTTACTACAGATAGTTTAGGTAACATGGTAAGAAAATATGACAGTTCTAGCAAAAGAACAACTTTAATAAACGATAATGCAAGAGTTTATAAAGGAGGTTCTTGGAGAGACAGAGCTTACTGGTTAGATCCGGCTCAAAGAAGATATTTTCCTCAGGATATGGCTACTGACTACATCGGATTTAGATGTGCAATGTCTAGAGTAGGTGCTAAAACTGAAAGAAGAAAATCACCAAGGAATTAAATTTTAGAAATTCCAATAAAAAATTCCAAATTCCAAAACTGTTTTTCAGTAAGGGATTTGGAATTTTTTTTATTGTTTTTCTATTTTTATAATCTATTAAATGCTATAAAATGAATATTAAAGAAATTCATGACTTGTTTTTAAAATGTAAATCTCTTTCAATTGATACGCGTAAAATTGAAAAAGATTCCATATTTTTTGCCATTAAAGGAGAAAATTTTGATGCGAATACATTTGCTCAGGAAGCACTGCAACGGGGAGCTTTATTTGTAGTAATTGATAATCCATCATATTTGATTGACCATAGGACAATTTTGGTTGAGAATAGTTTAAAAACGTTACAGGAATTAGCAAAATTTCATAGGAGATATTTGAAAATTCCTATAGTTGCATTAACGGGCAGTAATGGCAAAACAACTACAAAAGAACTTATAAATGTTGTTTTATCGCAAAAATACAATACAAAGGCTACTGTTGGGAACTTAAACAATCATATTGGCGTCCCGCTAACTTTATTATCATTTACCAACGAAACAGAAATTGGAATAGTAGAAATGGGTGCTAATCATAAAAAAGAAATTGAATTTTTATGTGAAATAGCACAACCTGATTATGGTTACATTACTAATTTCGGAAAAGCACACTTAGAAGGTTTTGGGGGTGTTGAAGGAGTAATAGAAGGAAAAAGTGAAATGTATAAATACTTACTTGAAAATAATAAATTAGTTTTTATTAATTTAGATGACCCTATTCAGGTTGAAAAATCAAAAAACATAAAATCTTTTACATTTGGGATACACAATAGTTTTGCAGATTTAAATGTCCAAAAAACAGAAGCGAATCCATTTGTAGTAATTACTTATAATGATTTTATTGTAAACTCTAATTTAATAGGTCTTTATAACGCTAACAATATTAACGCTGCTGCTGCGATTGGAATTCGCTTTAATGTTGATAATGATAATATTAAGGCTGCAATTGAAAACTATGTTCCAACAAATAACAGATCTCAGTTATTAAAAAAAGATTCATTTCAAATTATCCTTGATGCTTATAATGCAAATCCAAGTAGTATGGCTGTTGCTATTACTAATTTTTTGCAATTAGATAATTCAAATAAAATCATGATTTTAGGAGATATGTTCGAGCTTGGTAATGAAAGTCAGCAAGAGCATAAAATTATTGTGGATTCTTTGACAAATCAGAAGTCGTCAACAGTTTATCTGATTGGGAAATCTTTTTTTGGGAATTCCGTAGCTAATGAAAAGCTTCATTTTTTTGAAACTTTCGAAGATTTTGCTGAATATTTAAAAGAAAATAAATTCAAAAAGCAAAGTACTATATTGATTAAGGGATCACGTGGTATGGCTTTAGAAAGGACTCTGGATTATTTATAACAATAGTATAAGGCCTAACAATTTCTAAAAAATAGTTAGGCTTTTTTAAATAACAATAGTTCTGAAAGTCAAATTAATCCGTGGTTTTTTAGTGATCTTAGTTGGGGGTAGCCGGTGTAGCCAATGTGTTTGAGTTTCGTCTTTCATAATCAATAAACTGCCGTGTTCGAGAGTTAAAGAGATCGTTTCTTTTGATACTTTATGCTTAAAATAAAATTTTCTTTCAGCGCCAAAACTAACTGAACCAATTGCGCCATTTTTCTTTAAATCTTTTTCGGCATCACTATGCCACGCCATTCCTTCATCGCCGGAATGATATAAATTTAGAAGACAGGAGTTGAAAGTTTCACCTGTTTTCTCTTCAATAATAGTTTTTAATTCTAAGAGTTCCTTTGTCCACGGAATTGCTTTTTTTGTGGTATTCGAATACGTATATTCAAAACCCGAATCGCCATACCAGGCAACTTTTCGCTTTGTGATAATTAATTTCCCGAAGATTATGGCTTCATCATTTTTCCATTCTATGGAATTCAAAAGCATTTCTAAATAATGATTTGAATTTTCTCTGGAGAATAATTTTCCATAATAATTTACAGTTCCATTTTTAGGAAGCAGGTTTGTGTTTTCGTCTGTACAAGGATTAAATAAGTCCATTTTTCCAGTTTTGATATTCGGTTTTCATGCAATGTCCGCAAGGTCTAAAACTATTTTCTTTGGCTTCGTTTTCAGATAAAAAGAAAACACGACTTTCCCGTTTCATTCTTTTTCCGTAAGAACATTTTAAAGTTCCGTAGATTTTTAATTTTCGGTTTCCACCAAAGCAAATTTCTACATTTTTAATTTTATTGCGGAGATCTGAATCAGAAATTTCATTATGTTGAATCATTTTTTTATAGTTAGAGAATTCGGCGAGGTAAGGATTCAGAGATTTTTGACTTAGAATATCTCTTTGAACATTAATTTAATGCATCATGAAAAACAATTCCTAAGGTATGACGCTCGCCAGAATGAATTTCGCTTACACCGTGTTTCATATTTACTCTATAATACCCTTTTGTGCCTTTTACAGGTCTGAAATTGGTTGTAAAAACCAAAATATCACCTTTTTTTGGTTTCAGTACAATTGCTTTTGATTGTGCTCTGGCCGTTTGCTGAGTTAATACAAATTCGCCTCCGGTAAAATCTTCATCTGGTTCGTTGAGAAAAAGGACTATTTGAATAGGAAAATAAACATCTCCGTATAAATCCTGATGCAAAGTATTAAAACCGCTTTTACCATATTTTAAAATTAAAACAGTTGCTTTTAGCTGATTATTGGCGTGACATTCTTTTAGTAATTTTTCATGAGTTTCAGGAAAAACAGTGTTGATATTTAAAACTTTCATCCACGCATTTGCAATTGGTGCCAATTTGGGATAAATAGATGAGCGAATGTTCTGAATTAAATCCGGCAACGGGTAATTAAAGTATTTGTATTCGCCTAAACCAAAGCGATAACGTTCCATTGAAACCGTTTTTCGGTATAAATTGGGATTTTCATAATTTAATTTTAAATCTTCGCATTGTTTGTCATTAAGTAAATTAGGAATGATTGTAAATCCGTTTTCGTGCATAGATTCAGTAATGCTTTCCCAATTAAGAGAGGCAATTTTTGACTGTATATTTTCCATGGAATTAGTTTTTATAGATCCGAATTTATTTGCGCGCCTTCCCAGCCAATAATAGCTGTTTTACGTATGTTTCCCCACATATAACCGCCAAATGTCCCTGAAGATTGAATCACACGATGACAAGGGATTAAAAAAGCTACAGGATTACTGCCAATTGCAGTTCCAACTGCTCTTGAAGCATTTGGTTTTTCGATTTTTTGCGCAATCGAACCATAAGTAGATAATTGTCCCATCGGAATTTTAAGCAAGGTTTCCCAAACTTTCAATTGAAAATCGGTTCCTTTTAAATGCAGTTTGATTTCAGATAATTTGCTCCAGTCGTTTTGGAAAATAAATAAGGCATTTTGCTGTGCAAAATCCAGCTTTCTTGAGAATGCAGCATTGGGAAATTTGCTTTTTAAATCCTGAAATCCAATTATTTCATCTTCGGCGAAAGCCATAAAACAAACTCCTTTTTGAGTAGAAGCCACAATAATATTCCCAAACGGACTTTCTGCAAAACTGAAATTAATTTCTAGATTTTTTCCGCCATTTTTATATTCTGCCGGAGTCATTCCTTCAATTTTCACAAATAAATCATGCAGGCGACTTGTACTGGAAAGACCAGTATCGAAAGCTACTTCAAATAGGGTTGACTGATTATGTTTTTTCAGGATCTTTTTTGCATGCTGGACACTGATATATTGTAAAAACTTCTTCGGACTTGTGCCTGCCCATTCGGTAAACAAACGCTGAAAGTGAAAAGGACTTAAATGCACTTTTTCGGCGACCTCATCAAGATTGGGCTGATCTTTAAAATTAGCTTTGATATATTCTATAGCTGCAGCGATACGATTATAATTGATGTTTTCCTGTGTATTCATTTCATTCAATTTTATAATACAAATATCGATTGGTTTTCTTGCTAATAAAATCCGAAACTTGCGGAAATGTTTTTTGTTTGTTTTCGGGTTCTCGCATAATGTGAAACCTGCAATTTGAAACTATTAATCAATTTCTTTTTCCATTTTGTAATTGATCAATTCAACTCCTACTCTAATATTTTTTTGTTTCGCTTTTACTATGTATCCTTTCTTTTCAAAAAAAGGTTTTGCAGCTATACTGATGTCTGAAGTTATAATTCTTGAATCTTGTTTTTTGGCCTCAAGTTCTAATTCGCTTAAGATTTTATCAGCAATTCCCTGTCGTTGAAAATCTTTATGAATGTAAAAGAAATCAATATGTTTTCCATTTTTCAAGGTTCCAAAACCAGCAATTTGATTATTAATAATGGACAATAAAACAAATTGTGTATCAATTACTTCAATCCAGCGTTCAGTATTTGAAACTCCGGAAACCCAAGCTTCAATTTGTTCCGGATTATAATCGTTTTTACAAATTGTTCGAATGGTTTCGATATACAATTTCTGCATTTCTGTTATATCTGAAAGAGTAGCTTTTCTGAAGTTCATATGAGTCTTAATTTTAATGTAAAAGATAAAATTATTTCAAATTTTCTTTTGCATCCGAAACAGATATAAGTTTAAAGCTATTTTCAGTTCGCAAAAACTTGATATGATCCTGTTTAAAATCGGCTTTGTTTTTGGGGTTGATTATGATGTTTTTAACTGGGTATTGCCAATCTTTTGATTCATTACAGTTATTAAAATATATATCATATTCACTAGATTCAAAAATGAACTGATTTAGTCCATCAGTCGATATAAAATAATCTGTTTTTGAATTTTTGAGTTCCTGAAGTTTTAATTTTAGATAAGTGAAGTTTTGATTGATAAATTTAGTTTTTGATTCACTTATCCAGCCATCGGGCTCTTTCCAATAGGTGATTTTGTCGAAAGAATTTTTAAGTAAATTTTCTTTTGAAAGATCAGAAAGTAAAATGTTTTTTAGCCATATTTCAAATTCTTTATCAAAATTTATGAAAGAGTAATATTGTCCGTCAATACCCAGAAAGTTTTCTCTTGCTGGATCTTTGCTGGGCTCTTTAGATTTTTCTAAAGAGTAGAAATTTAAATTGTTGCCGTCTTTGAAATTTTCAATGAGGATTTTGTTATTGGTGCCTATTATAAATTCTTTCCCGCCGGTCCAGAAAAAATGTTCATCGCCTGGCTCTCTTTCTTTTTTGGCATCTTTAAGAACGGTAAGCATTCCGTTTCTAACATTCGACAAAGCATTGTAATCGGCTGGAACAGCAATCTTTCCTTTGCTGTTAAAAATTCCCATTTTATCTGTTTTCGGATCTCTGAATCTAATAAAACCTTCATTTTCGCAATCTGTACTATTATCAAAAGTATATAAACTATCACGTCCCACTATTTTTCCTTCTTTAGTAATATAATAGCTCTTCCAATTGTTATTTTCTTCTTCTGTAACGGCAATAATATTTTCAAATTTTCGGGCAATGGTAAATCCGGTAAATTTTGGTTCGATTTTTATAACACCTTTTTTGTCTTTAAATCCAATTTTTGTTGTGTCCTTGTTCCAAAATGCATTCCAGATGTCGTTGCTTTGCGCAAATACAGTACAGCTAAAGAGAAAAATATATAGAATGACAATCTTTTTCATGAAAATTTATTTATCGCAGATGAGTTTCTGTTTCGTTGTTTTTTGCTTCATCAAAACAATCGGAGCATAACATTTTAAAATCGGCTTTGGCTTGAAAAATTTCTGTCCATTCTTCTTCATTATCAAGAAGATATTGCTCGCATGTTCCACACCAGGCAATTTGCGGAAGATCTTCTTCAGCTTCTGAATAGTAAAAACCGACTTTCTCTTTTAAGTCTATTGCCATTGCAATATGAATGCAGGCATGAGACATTTCCTTTGAACCGTGCAGGTCGCATAAAACTTTTTCAACCATGTTTCTATTATTCTGAAATTGAGAAAAGGAGGGGAAGTTATTTTTCCTTGTCTTGCTTTTCTTTCTCTTTTTTTACTTTTTCTTCTTCTTTAAGCTTTTTTTCTTCTTCGTTTTTTTTTGTAAGTTCTTCTTTTTGAATTTTTGCAGCCTGAATTTTGTTTTGCAGATCCTGAATTTTATTTGAACTTTTTTCTATATCGGTTTTTGACTTATTTAGTTTTGCTTCAGATTTTTGAACTTTCTTTTTCGATTTTTCAATGTCTTTTTTAAGATCGGTAGTATCGTTTGTATTTTTTTCAAGACTGGCGAGTTCTTCTTGATTAGCTTTTAAATTGGCTTCTTTTTCTGCTGATTTGGTTTGTAGTTTTTTTAGTTTTTTTTCTTCATTTGCCAGTTTATCTTCTGCCGTTTGAATGCTGTTAAGATTACGCATCATATCGCGCTGCTGTTGCTGCTGTTGCATGAACATTTGATTTTGCTGTCTAAACATCGCATTGCTGGATTGCATTTGTCTCTGCATGCTGGATTGAGCTTTGGTAAAAAAAGGCAAGAGCATTAGTATTATTAAAATCAGGCGTGTTCTCATAATTTGGTTTTTAGATATTGGGCATTTGAATTTCAAATGTAAAACTTAAATTTTAAGAATAGTATATAGTATCTGATTAAATTAGGTTTCTTGGTTTACGTGTGCGTGAGGGTGGCACGCCCCAATAAAAAACCCTCACATTGCTGCAAGGGTTTTGAATTATTTTGATGATTTTCTAATCACTATTCACTTATCTAGTATCTGTAATATTCCGGTTTGAATGGACCTTCAACCGGAACTCCAATATAAGCAGCCTGATCGTCACGTAAAGTTTCTAACTCAACGCCTAATTTAGCTAAGTGCAAAGCAGCCACTTTTTCATCTAAATGTTTTGGTAACATATAAACGTCATTGTTGTAAGCAGCACTGTTATTCCATAATTCGATTTGTGCCAAAGTTTGGTTGGTGAATGAGTTACTCATTACAAAACTTGGGTGACCTGTAGCACAACCAAGGTTTACCAAACGACCTTCAGCCAAAATGATGATATCTTTTCCGGCTATTGTATATTTGTCAACCTGAGGTTTGATTTCGATTTTAGATGCACCGTGATTTTTGTTCAACCAGGCCATATCAATTTCGTTATCAAAGTGACCAATGTTACAAACAACAGTTTTGTCTTTCATTTGCTCGAAGTGAGAACCAAGAACAATATCTTTATTTCCTGTAGTAGTAATGATGATATCAGCAGTAGCAATTACAGTGTTTAATTTTTTAACTTCATAACCGTCCATTGCAGCTTGTAAAGCACAAATTGGGTCTATTTCTGTAACAGTTACAATAGATCCAGCACCTCTAAAAGAAGCAGCAGTTCCTTTTCCAACATCACCGTATCCGCAAACAATAACTCTTTTTCCAGCCAACATTAAGTCAGTTGCACGACGAACTGCATCTACAGCAGATTCTTTACAACCGTATTTGTTATCAAATTTAGATTTAGTAACCGAGTCATTAATGTTAATAGCAGGCATTGGTAATGTTCCCGCTTTTACTCTTTCATAAAGTCTGTGAACACCAGTTGTAGTTTCTTCAGACAATCCTTTAATTCCAGGAACCAATTCAGGGAAACGGTCAATAACCATGTTTGTTAAATCTCCACCATCATCAAGAATCATGTTCAATGGTTTTCTGTCTTCTCCAAAGAAAAGAGTCTGCTCTATACACCAGTCAAATGATTCTTCGTCAAGACCTTTCCAGGCATACACCTGAATTCCTGCAGCAGCAATAGCAGCAGCAGCCTGATCTTGTGTAGAGAAAATGTTACAAGAAGACCAAGTAACCTCTGCACCAAGAGCGATTAAAGTTTCGATCAAAACAGCAGTTTGGATTGTCATGTGCAAACATCCAGCAATACGAGCACCTTTAAGAGGCTGTTCGTCTTTATATTCAGCACGAAGCGCCATTAAACCTGGCATTTCAGCTTCAGCCAATTCAATTTCTTTTCTTCCCCAAGCCGCTAGAGAAATGTCTTTTACTTTGAAAGCCACAAAAGGCGTAGTTGTAGTACTCATTTATAGTATATTTGTAATTGTAAAATTTTTGCAAATTTACGGAATAGCTTTTTAATTTATACTATTAATATAAGATTTGTGAAATGTTTAATTTCTTAATCTTTAGAATATTAGTCGATTACCATAGTTGTTATGTTGATTGTAGTCGAAATAAGAAGCTAATCCTGCTGTTCACTATATCTTTTGCGGCGAACCCCGCCACAAAAGGATGCCGTTCCCATCAGGGCTAAAAACACCAGATATTAAATTAGAAGTTTCATTTTCAAAAGAAAAATAATTCATAATTAAAAAAGTAATGCCTTTATTTAAAACTATACACTGCAGCGATACCACCAAAATTTTAATTTGGGAAATAACAGAATCTTTTGAGGAGTTATTAAGCAAAGTAGTTTTAAAGGAAAAAACACAACGCAGACTTGACGGAATGAAGTCTCAAATGCATCAGCGTGCTTTTTTGAGTGTCCGCATGCTGATTCAGGAAATGGGCTTTACAGATAAAGACCTGCATTACGATGAGTTTGGAAAACCTTATTTTGATTGTCATAATCATATTTCAATTACACATTCATATCATTTTGCGGCCATCATTATCAGTCATGAAACTGTTGGAATTGATATGGAATTACAGCGTGAAAAGATCCAGAAAATTGCAGATAAATTTGTAGACACTGAATTTGAATACTTAAACCCAACTGTTTCTAAAGATTACATTAAAAAACTTACCGTAATCTGGGGCGCCAAAGAAGCGATTTTTAAAATCAGAAACGAAAAAGGAATCAGTTTTAAAGATCATATTCTGGTTGACGATTTTTCTTTAGAGAAAACCCAAACGCAGGCAAGTCTTCATTTTGATGATTTGATAAAAGATTTTGATGTGCATTATCAGGAAATCAAATCGGATAATTTTGAGGGAACTTTTACTTTGGTTTATGCTTTTGAGAAGTAGTTTTTTTAGTCATTGCTAGGAACGAAGCAATCACATTTGCTAAATCAATCATAGTGAGGTTGCTTCCTTCTCTCAATGACGACAGAATTTTAAACCTCACTTTCTTTTTGTCTGTGCTGAAACATGCTTGCATACAAAAAAGTACTCATTTTTCGAGCACGTCTTTTTAGTATTTCAACATTTTCTCCTTCAAAATGTTCATCTAAAGTCTGCGCCCAATGATTGAGCCAGATTCCAAATTCGGCTGAAGTGATTTTACCATCAAAATGAGCATCAACTTGATTGTGAACTGCAAGCGGATTGCCATTGTATTTTTTTACACCAAATAAATTCATCTCCCAAAAATCAGTCAGCTTTTCCAAATGTGCCTCCCAGTCTTTAATAATTGTATTAAAGTAAAAGCAAATTTCTTCATCAGCTCTTATTTTAGTATAGAACTGATGTACTAGAAGTTCAACATCAGCTCTGTTATTTATTTGTTTTTTCATATTACAAAACTATTCAGAAATATAAATAAAACGCTTAAAAAAGCACTTAAAAGAATAAGATTAAAAATCACTTTATGTTTCATTTGCGCTAAAATTGAAGTGTTGGCAAAAACACAGGCTAACACAATAATTGCCAGTTGAATCATTTGGCCTATAGAGGTTCCGTGTGAAAGAATATACATTGCAGCTGTGCCGCCTAAACAGCTTTGACCAATTACCGCCATTGCAGCAGATCCCATATAACTTTTATTAAAATTTTCGAATGTTGTTTGATATAGTGTCATGATATTAAGATTTTTATACTACAAAGGTACATGTACTATACTGCTTCATTTTATGACTTAAATCATAAAACAAGAACTGTTTTATCGGTATACTTTTCGGTTTATAATCTTCAAAAGACCTTTTTTTTCTAAAGATTTAATAGTTCTAATCACCGTTTCAACGCGAAGGCCGGTTAAATCTCCAATTTGCTGGCGTGTAAAATTAATAAGGTACCCATTTGTATCTTTTTTAAAATTAAAATAAGCGATTCCATGATCAATTAGTTTTAAAATCCTGTGTTCTGGTTCCTGTGTAGATATTTCTGCAGCCATCACTGATTTATAAAACAAACGCTGCGCTAAATTTTCGATTATAGTAATGCTTACTGTTGGATTTTCTTCCAACAGTTTCATAAAACTTTTTTTTGCAAGAACAAGAATTTCTGAATCCTCAACAGCTATGGCATTGGCAGGATAATTTTGGTTTAAGAACAAAGGAGGTTCTCCAAAAGACTGTGCTTTATAAAATATTCCCTGAATAAATTCCCTCCCGTCATCATTATAATTGCTCATTTTTATTTCGCCTGAAATAATTTGGTAATAATAAGTAGGTAAATTCCCTTCTTTAAAAACAACTTCGTTTTTATTAAAGAATTTCTTTAAAGCTCCATATTTTTCTAATAATTCAGTCACAATCATAATTGTTTCTTTGGTTCAACTAACCTTATTACACAAATATAATTCATTCAAATAGTTCTTCTACATTAAAAAACTTTTACTTTTACGGCCGTTATGCAGCAAAAATTACTCAATATACACCAGCAGATTTTGGAGTCTAAAAAAGAGGGTCAAAAATTATTGGCCATACTTTTAGATCCGGATAAAATTGTTTGGAGAAATTTAGATCATTTATTAGATAAAATAAACCAGTCTCCTGCAACGCATATTTTTGTGGGAGGAAGCATTGTTCAGGCTACAATTTTAGAAGATTTAATTGCACAGCTAAAACAAAAAACAAACTTACCCGTTGTTATATTTCCGGGTGATCCTTCACAGATTTCACCACTGGCCGATGCTATTTTATTTTTATCACTATTGTCTGGAAGAAATCCTGATTATTTGATAGAATATCAGGTTCAGGCGGCACCAATTCTTAAAAAAATGAAACTTGAAGTAATTTCAACAGGTTATATTTTAATTGAGAGCGGTAATGAAACAGCAGTAGCTCGCGTAAGCAAGACAAAACCACTTAATCGAGAAAATCTGGATTTGGTTTTAGCCACGGCTCAGGCGGGTGAAATGTTAGGAAATAAATTAATGTATTTAGAAGCCGGAAGCGGAGCCAAAAATGCAGTGCCTCTGAAAATGATTCAGCTAATTGCTCAAAACATCAATATACCTATAATTGTTGGAGGAGGAATTACAGACTTAAAAGGAATTCAAAAGGCTTATGATGCAGGTGCAGATTTAGTAGTAATTGGAACCGCTTTTGAAAATAACAGTCATTTTTTTGACTCATAAATAAACCAAACAGTAACCAAAATGATTGATTTTTTTCTAGACAGTTATAAAAATGCTCCTTTATGGCATATCATTTTAGAGTCTTTGGTTTTTGTCTGTGGTATAATGAGCGTTTGGTTTGCAAAAAAAGAAAATATCTGGGTCTATCCAACAGGACTAATTGCTACGGTAATATCAGTTTATCTTTTATATGTTGCAGGTTACATAGGCGATATGATTATTAATGCTTATTTCTCCGTAATGAGTATTTATGGCTGGTATATTTGGGCAAAAGGAGGAACCGTTGAAGATAATTTACCCATAACGCGAACAAATTTTAATGAAAAAATTATAGGAATTTTATTGTTTATAGTAACGATTTTTGTAGTTTTAGGTATCTATAAGTTTTTTGATTATACCATTCATCCGGATAATTATGTTGATATGATTTCGTCAGGAATATTTTTTGCAGGAATGTGGTATATGGCAAAGAAAAAAATAGAAAACTGGACACTTTGGATTATTGGTGATATTATTGTTGTTCCTCTTTATGCCTACAGAGGTTTGGGGATGTTATCACTGCAGTATTTAATTTTTACAATTTTGGCTATTTCAGCTTATTTAGAATGGAGAAAAATCTTAGACAGCAAAAAACAAGCATTATAAAAATTGCTTTATTTGGACCTGAAAGCACAGGAAAAACTACTTTAGCAAAACAACTTGCCGATCACTACAAAACGGAATGGGTTCCTGAGTTCGCACGTGATTATTTGCAACTGAAATGGGAAGAAAATAAGCAAATTTGTACTGAAGAAGATATGATGCCAATTGCTTATGGTCAACTAGCATTGGAAAATGAAAAGTTGTATACTGCTAATGAATATTTATTTTGTGATACCAATTTAATGGTGACCAAAGTTTTTTCTGATGTGTATTATGGTTTTTGTAACCCACTTTTGAATGAATCCGCATTAGCACATGAATACGATCTTTTTTTTCTGACTGATATTGATGTTCCCTGGGAAAAGGATGATATTAGAGACAATCCGAATAAAAGAGAAACTGTTTTTTCTGTTTTTAAACAAACTTTAATCGATAACAAAAAGCCTTTTATTACTATTTCCGGTGATAAAGAAAGCCGTTTAGCAAAAGCTATTGCTATTATTGATGATTTGGCTATCGCTAAAAAAAAGGGTTTCTCATCGGCTGATTTTGTCGAAATTTATAATCATGGCATTTCTTTCGGGAATATACTGAAACAGCTTAAAATTTTTAAAAAAGGAATTTCCAAATGTAATTTAATAAGTCCAGCAACTGTTAGCAACGGAATTTTAAGTTTATCAACTGATGAATTTGAAGAAAAAGCCAGGTTTTTTTATGATCATAAGGAAAAATTTAAAATATGTAAATTTATTCCCGCTTCTGGTGCAGCAACCAGAATGTTTAAGTTTTTAATTGCTTTTCTGAATGATTATGATATTAATCAAGAAACAATTAATTCTTATATCAATAGAAAAAAAGACAATGATTTAGCTGTTTTTATTGTTGGAATGGACAAATTTCCTTTTTATAAATCGGTTTATAATCAACTAAAAGTAATTTATCCAGATTTTGATACTTTAGACAGGGATCATAAAAACTATTATTTTATAAAATTATTACTCTCTTCAGATTATTTTGATTTTGCCAATAAGCCAAAGGCTGTTTTGCCTTTTCATAAATATCAAACGCATATCACAAATCCAATAGAAGAACATTTAAACGAATGTGTGCGTTATGGCGCTACAAATAAAATTGCAAACCTGCATTTTACAGTTTCCGAGGCACATCAGGAATTGTTTGAAAAAGCTATTGATGAAATCAAAGAAAAAGTTGAATCTGAGTCAGGGACTCAAATAAATATTAGTTTCTCCTGCCAAAACAAAAGAACGGATTCTATTGCTGTAGATATAAAAGATAATATTTTCAGAAATAAAAAAGGATCATTTATTTTTAGGCCTGGAGGACACGGAGCATTGATTGAAAATCTTAATAACATTGATGCCGATATTATTTTTATAAAAAACATCGACAATGTGATTCAGAACAATATTGATAAAACTACTTTATATAAAAAAGCATTAGCCGGAATTTTAATAGAATCGCAGCAAAAAGTTTTTGCCTATTTGGATGCTATAGAAAAACATCAGATTGAAGAGGAGGATATTGAGGAAATAGTTACGTTTTTAATTCAAAAGCTTAATATCAAAATGACAGGTGACTTTAATAAGTTTACTGTTGAACATAAAATAAGCAAAATAAAAGAACTTCTGGACAGACCAATTCGTGTTTGTGGAATGGTTAAAAACGAAGGAGAAGCAGGAGGAGGTCCTTTTTGGGTCAAAAATGAAAAAGGGGAAATTTCTCTGCAAATAGTAGAGAGTTCGCAAGTTGATTTGACCAATAAAAAACAAAAATCAATTTTAGAAGACGCTACCCATTTTAATCCGGTTGATTTGGTTTGCGGTACTAAAAATTATAAAGGAGAACAGTTTAATCTGGAAGAGTTTATAGATCATAACACCGGATTTATTGTTGAAAAAAGCGCCGAAGGAAAAACAGTTAAAAATTACGAATTACCTGGATTATGGAACGGCGGAATGTCAAATTGGCTTACCATTTTCGTTGCCGTTCCATTGATTACTTTTAATCCGGTTAAAACCGTAAACGATTTACTAAAACCGGCACACCAGCCAAAATAATGGATTCAGAAAAAATCATATCAGAATTAAGTTTCAAGGCTGTTAGAAGCAGTGGTGCAGGAGGACAAAACGTAAACAAAGTATCTTCGAAAGTAGTGCTTACTTTTGATCTGAATGCTTCTCAGGCTCTATCTGAAGAACAAAAATTATTGCTACAAACGAATTTAGCCTCACGTTTAACTTCTGAAAATATATTTATTTTAAATTGCGACGAAGACAGGAGCCAGCTTAAAAATAAAGAGATTGTAGTAAAACGGTTTTTAGAAATCATCCAAAAAGGATTGTTTGTCCCAAAAATTCGAAAAGCCACTAAGATTCCTAAATCAGTAATTAAAAAACGAATTAAGGATAAGAAAAATATTTCTGAGAGAAAGCAATCTCGTAGAAAGCCTGATATAGATTAGGAGATTTTTAAAAGCAACAGAAGTATTCTAAATGAACTATAGCTTTAACTTGTTTTTCCTTAGTTAATTATAATATGAGTTTAAATACGTAAAATCTTTAATTTCTTTCTAATAGCTTTTGCGTGTATTTTTATTGCAGGAATTTACGGGATCATTCATGATCAGATTACATATACAATTTCATATACAATTTCATCTGAATATTATACACTTTTCAAATTCAAGCAATTCGCAATAAATGAATGGGGAATTTCGAGTGAAAGAGTAAAAGTCGGGATTGTAGGTTTTTTAGCAACTTGGTGGGTTGGACTAATCCTTGGGATTATATATGCTTTAATTTCTTTATTTTTCAATTCTAAAAAAGTTTTAAAAGCCACTTTACAATCCATTTTCTTAAATATTGGAATTACTGTGATTTTTGGCTTTTTAGGATTTATATGGGGAGGTTTATTTTTAAGTACAGAAAATCTAAATTGGTATATTCCCGATGAAACGATTAATATTCAGAATTTTATAAATGTGGGTTCAATTCATAATTTCGGATACTTTGGCGGATTGTTAGGATTGGTTTTTGCCGTTTATTTTCAAATTAAAAATCTAAAAAAACCAAATGCTATTGCTGATTGAATAGTTCAATTAAATTGAAATTTTTGATTTTTGCAATTGATATTGATTTTTGCATTTTTTAACACTACTTTTGCACTGTCTCAAAGGGGTGCTCTAAATAACGAGCTGAGATCATACCCAACGAACCTGGGCAAGTAATGTTGCTAAGGGAAAGAACGACAAATATTTCAGTGTAAACTGTATTTTGTCGGGAACACATTTATTAATTTAACCAAAAGAATAATTCCCCCTTTTATTCGTAATTCTTTACGGATGAAAACTATTTTTAAAGGTACTGAGGTACTAAGTTGCAAAGGTTCTAAGTTGAACCGAAAATCTATTTTCTCTACTCTATTTTCTATTTTCTGTTCTCTAACTTCTTTCGCTCAGCAAGAGCAGGATTCTGTAAAAGTCAACCAACTTGACAATGTACTGGTTTCGGCCGTTCGTGTCACTACAAAAACGCCGGTTAGTTTTAGTAATCTGGATAAAAAAGATATTAAAACCAGAAATTTAGGTCAGGATATTCCAATTCTGATGAATTATCTGCCGTCGGTAGTAACTACTTCTGATGCCGGAAACGGAATGGGGTACACAGGAATTCGTGTGCGTGGAAGCGATGCTACAAGAGTGAATGTTACCATAAACGGAATTCCATATAATGATGCGGAAAGCCAGGGAACTTTTTGGGTAAACATGCCTGATTTTGCTTCTTCGGTAGAGAGTTTGCAGTTGCAGCGCGGCGTTGGAACATCAACTAATGGTTCTGGAGCTTTTGGCGCCAGTTTAAACATGCTGACGGATAATTACGCTGCAAAAGCAAATGGTGAAATCTCGAACTCTTTCGGAAGTTACAATTCGCGTAAACATACTGTAAAATTCAGTACAGGTTTGTTAAACGATCATTTTGAATTGGCCGGACGGTTATCTTCTCTTAAATCTGATGGTTATATCGACAGGGCGAGTTCTGATTTAAAGTCTTATTTTCTTCAGGGAAGTTATGTGGGTAAAACAACTTTAATTAAAGCATTGGTTTTTGGAGGAACTGAAAAAACATACCAATCCTGGAACGGAATTGATGCTGTAACTCTAAACGAGTACCGCAGGTTTAACTCAGCCGGAATGTTTACAGATGAAGAAGGAAATACTCGCTATTACGATAATGAAACCGACAATTATAAACAAGATCATTATCAGCTGCATTGGAGCGAATCATTCACTGATAAATGGAGTACTAATTTAGCATTTCATTATACAAAGGGAAAAGGTTATTACGAAAACTATAAGGAAGATGCAGATATGGCAGATTATGGTTTATTGCCAGTCGATGCCGTAACAACTACTGATTTAGTACGCCAAAAGTGGTTAGACAACGATTTTTACGGAACCACCTTTTCTGTAAAATATAAAGAAGAAAAATTAGATGTTATCGTTGGCGGAGGCTGGAATAAATACGAAGGTGACCATTTCGGAAAAGTAATCTGGGCAAGATATGCCTCCCAATCCGAATTAGGAGATCATTATTATGATGATTTTTCAACAAAAAGGGATGGAAATATTTTCTCAAAAGCAAATTATCAGTTAACAGAAAAATTAAGCTTTTATGGCGATTTGCAATATCGAAATGTCACTTATAAAGCCAATAGTTTTGAAACCGGTTTGGTTGATGATAATTTTAATTTTTTTAATCCCAAAGCAGGTTTGAATTTTGAAATCAATCAAAAAAACACACTTTATTTTTCATACGCCAGAGCGAATCGTGAGCCAAACAGAACCGATTATGAAGGTGGAAATGTAAAACCTGAAAAATTAAATGATTTTGAGTTAGGCTGGAGGTTTAAAACCGATAAAACACAATTGAACACTAATATTTATTTTATGAAGTATAAAGATCAATTGGTCTTAACGGGAGAATTAAACGATGTTGGTTCGCCAATGCGTGCTAATAGTGGTGATAGTTATAGATTAGGAATCGAAATTGATGCCACTATTCAGCTTTCTGAAAAATGGTTTCTACAACCGAATATTACCTTGAGCCAAAACAAAAATGAAGATTTTTATTTTACAAGAGATGGTATTTTGCAAAATCTGGGTGAGACCAACATAGCTTTTTCACCAGAAATCATTGCAGGAAATCGTTTGACCTTTATGCCACTTAAAAATCTTCAATTATCGTTATTATCTAAATTTGTAGGCGAGCAATTTATGGGAAATATAGATTCAAATCTTTCAAAACTAGATAGCTATTTTGTAAATGATTTGAATGTTTCTTATGAAATTAAAACAGATAAAGTTTTCAAATCTATTATGATATCAGGATTGGTCAATAATATTTTCGATTTAAAGTACGAAAGCAATGGATTTTTCTACACTTATGATGATAATTACTCTAATCCTCCAGCGGTTACAACTGTTGAGGGTGTGGGTTATTATCCACAGGCAGGAACTAATTTCTTAATCGGACTGACATTGAAATTTTAAATATTCAAAAAAATATAAAAGCCTGAAATTTAAAACTTTCAGGCTTTTATATTTTAATTATAAACGTGAATCATGGTTCCGCTTACTTCAACACGATACTGTATCAGAGGATATTCTTTTCCACCTAAACCTGTAAACAAGCTGTATTCCGAATCATCACAAGAACAAACAGCATTAATTCCGCTAATAGTCATGGCGGTACAAGAAGTTAAAGCCTGATTAGGGCATGCAGCATCAAAAGCATTATAACCGCTTCCAGCATTAAAAATAATAATACCTTTTGCACCATAACCAGAAATAATTACACCATTACTTACATATTTTAAATTAGAGTAAGATGGTAAATTCATATCTATTGTAAAATTCATAGGATATTTTGGAACATAAGGGTTTTTGTTATTTATTTCATTATCACTGCATGAAAAAAGTATAGAAATAAACAGTAGTAAAAGCCAGATTTTTTTCATTGTTTTAAAGGGAATTGGTGAAACAAAAATAATTTATTTGCTTTTGAAATCTATATCATTAACATATAATTATGTACTGTAAAAAATAATAGTATATTTGTAATAAGAAAATCCCGTCCCGATGGGATTTTTTGTATTTATATAAACGATGAAGTTATGAGTAAAGTATCTTATTATACAGCAGAAGGATTAAAAAAATTAAAAGAGGAATTGGAGCATTTAAAAAGTGTAATGCGCCCAAAGGCATCTCAGGATATAGCAGAAGCAAGAGATAAAGGAGATTTATCTGAAAATGCGGAATATGATGCTGCAAAAGAAGCACAAGGTTTGTTGGAAATGAGAATTTCTAAACTCGAAGAAGTATATTCTAATGCCAGATTAATTGATGAATCACAATTAGATGTTTCGAAAGCATTGGTATTATCTAATGTGAAAATTAAAAACCAAAGCAACGGAATGGAAATGACATACACGCTTGTTGCAGAAAGTGAAGCAGATTTAAAAACAGGGAAAATATCAGTAACTTCTCCTATTGGAAAAGGTTTACTTGGAAAATCTGTTGGCGAAGTAGCTGAAATTACAGTGCCAAACGGAGTTTTGAAATTTGAGATTCTTGAAATTTCACGTGACTAATTTTTTAAAAAGCTTAACCGTTTACTAATTTAATCGGTTAAACGGAAAACGATTAAACAAATAAACAATGAGCATATTTGTCAAAATAGTAAACGGAGAAATTCCAGCGTATAAAATTGCCGAAGATGATAATTTTTTGGCTTTCTTAGATGTAAATCCAAATGCAAAAGGGCATACCCTTTGTATTCCAAAACAAGAAATCGATAAGATTTTTGATATGGATGATAAGTTATATCTGGGATTGATGGAATTTTCTAAAAAGATTGCAATTGCTATAGAAAAAACCGTTCCCTGTAAAAGAGTGGGAATGGCAGTGGTTGGTCTAGAAGTTCCTCATGCACACGTACATTTGATCCCGTTAAATGAAATGGACGAAATGCGTTTCCAGAATAAAGTATCACTTTCGAAAGAAGAATTTGAAGCCTTAGCGAAAAACATTCAGATGAATTTGTAAAATTCCAGAAGTATATTAATAGTTTTCAGGCTGAGCGAATTCGAAACCTTTTTTGAATTCAAAACATATTGAAGCCGAGCAATTTGACAAAATAAAATAAAAAAGTGCTGTAATTGATTTTTACGGCTCTTTTTTATTTAGTGAAATTTGAAAGGTAGTTCCTTTGCCAATTTCAGAATGGAGAACCTTAATTTTACCGCTGTGATATTCTTCAACGATTCTTTTGGTTAAAGAAAGCCCTAATCCCCAGCCACGTTTTTTGGTTGTAAAGCCAGGTTCGAAAATGGTTTTGAATTGGTTTTTAGAAATTCCGGTTCCGGAATCTTTTATATTTATTTTTATGTGATGATGATCCTCCTCGATTTGAAGAGCTAAAATCCCTTTTCCTTTCATTGCATCAATGGCATTTTTTACCAAATTTTCAATAGTCCAGCTATGAAGTGTTGGATTTATCAACGCTAAAATAGGTTTGTCCGGAGTTTGATACGAAAAGGCAACCTGCTTTGAAAAACGCGATTGTAAATACTCAAAAGTGTTTAGAGTTTCTGCAACTACATCATGATTTTCCAGAACAGGCACAGAACCAATTTTAGAGAATCGATCAGTTATGGTTTGTAATCTCTCAATATCTTTTTCTATTTCAGATGTTATTGATTGGTCAATTTCTTCGGTTTTTAGAATTTCAATCCATCCAATTAAAGACGAAAGAGGGGTTCCAATTTGGTGCGCCGTTTCTTTTGCCATCCCTGCCCAAAGTTTATTTTGAGTAGCCATTTTAGTACTTTTGTAAAAATTGTAAATCAAAGCAGCAAACAAAAAAATAATCAATAATAGGGCAACAGGATAATATTTAAGTTTATTCAGTAATTCGGAGTTTCCGTAATACAACTGTTGATGTTTTCCGGGGGCGTATTCAAAAATTATAGGCTCATTTTCATTTTTCAGTTTTTTGAGCAATGCTTTAAATTTCTTTTTGTCATGAAGTATTTCGTCAGGTACATTTTTAGAATTGATGATTTTATCGTACATCACCAGCACTACGGGAACTGAATTGTTGCTGTTTGTGATTTCCAGAGGCAAATCAAGATCAGTATATTCATCGGCATTAATAATGGTTTTTTGTGCATTCGCTAAAATATTCATTTTCAATCGCTCTTCATTTTTGAATATTTGAAAAAAAGTATAGGTATTCCAAAGTATTAGCGAAATAATTGAAAAGGAAATAAAAATAATAATCCAACGTGTTGTATTTCTGCTTTCAGAAAAATGCATAGCGTAATTTTTGAGGTATAAATATAACGAAATAAACACATTTAATATTTTGCGAATGTTTAAAGATTTTTGTTTTTAAGCCTGAAACTATTTCTTTGGCTAAAACCATTTCTATACTTTTGTAGTTGCTGAAATGAGATTCAGTTAAAAAGAAAAAGATATGATTAGTATTAATCCAAAAGAAATAGCAACAGCAAAATTACAAGGCTATCTGCAAAGTGCCATTGGACCAAGACCTATTGCTTTTGCCAGTACAATTAGTGCAAAAGGAATTCCAAATCTTTCACCTTTTAGTTTCTTTAATGTGTTTAGTGCTAATCCGCCAATTTTGGTTTTTTCGCCTTCAAGACGTGTTCGTGATAATACGATTAAACACACTTTGATCAATGCCGAAGCAACTCGTGAAGTCGTAATTAATGTGGTAAATTATGATTTGGTACAGCAAACCTCATTAGCCAGTACCGAATATGGCGAAGGAGTAAACGAATTCATAAAGGCAGGATTGACACAAATTCCGTCAGATTTAGTAAAACCCTATCGCGTAAAGGAATCTCCTGTTCAGTTTGAGTGCAAAGTCACACAAATTATTCCGTTAGGAGAAGAAGGCGGTGCAGGAAATCTCATTCTTTGTGAGGTGGTAAAAATTCACATACATGAATCGATTTTAGACGAAAAAGGAGCCATTGATCAGCATAAAATTGATTTGGTTTCAAGACTGGGAAATAATTGGTATTCAAGATCTAATCAGGGACTTTTTGAGGTCCAAAAACCACTGACGACTTTAGGAGTTGGAGTAGATGTTATTCCGAATTTTGTCAGGGAGAGCAACGTTTTCAATGGAAATGATCTTGGAAAATTAGGAAACATTGAAGCCTTGCCCACAACAGAAGAAGTTAGTATATTTGTGAAAGAAAACTTTTCCGTTAAAGGCGTTTTAAGTTCAGACGATCAGGAAAAAATACATTTAGAAGCCAAAAACTACTTAGATAAAGATGATGTTACATCGGCTTGGAAAGTGCTTTTAGCAAAGAAATAAGAAACGAAATAATAATTAATATAGAAGAAGATGGAAGTTATAGGAAAAGTAAAAGTGATTAATCCGGAACAGCAAGTTAGTGCGTCATTCAAAAAAAGAGAATTAGTCGTTACTACTGATGAGCAGTATCCGCAACATATTTTGGTTGAATTTACACAAGATAAATGCGATTTATTAAGCAACTACAAACAAGGTGAAGCTGTAAAAGTTTCTATCAATTTAAGAGGAAGAGAATGGGTTAATCCGCAAGGAGAAACCAGATATTTCAATAGTATTCAAGGTTGGAGAATCGAAAGATTAGCTCCTGAAGGTTCTTCACAAACACCACCAATGCCAGCTGCAGAAGCTTTTGCTCCGGCAACAAATTTAAACGAAGACGAACCGGACGATTTACCTTTCTAAAAAGACTAAATTCCAAAAAACAAAATTCCAAATTCCAAATCATTAGTGTGTATTTGGGATTTGGAATTTTGTTTTTTGAAAGTAGTTTTTGTGATTTCTTCTCTGTTTAAATGAAACTTTGAAAGAATTGGAATTTGGAGTTAAATCTTATCGGAATTAAAAAATGTATTATATATCCAAAAAAATATTTTTCCCTCCAGTTTCAGAAGCAGATGAAGATGGTATTCTGGCCATTGGCGGTGATTTAAGTTCAGAAAGATTGCAGTTAGCTTATAAAAGCGGAATTTTTCCATGGTTCAATGAAGGAGAACCTATTCTGTGGTGGTCGCCAGATCCGAGGATGGTTTTATTTTTGGAGGAACTGATTGTCTCAAAAAGCATGCGGAATATTTTGAACCGAAACCAGTTTAAAGTTACCTTTAATCAGAGTTTTAAAGACGTAATTTCAAATTGCCAAAAAATAAAACGTGATGGTCAGGACGGAACCTGGATTTCAAACGAAATGATTGATGCCTATTACAAATTACATACAGAAGGAATTGCAAAATCGGTTGAAGTATGGCATGATGAGGTTTTGGTTGGTGGTTTATACGGAATTGATTTAGGTCATGTTTTTTGTGGAGAAAGTATGTTTTCGAAAGTTTCGAATGCTTCCAAAGTAGCTTTTATTGCTTTGGTAAATTATTTAAAAAAAGAGGATTATAAACTATTAGATTGTCAGGTTTATAATCCGCATTTAGAAAGTTTAGGCTGTCGCGAGATTGACCGTGATGCATTTATGTCTATTTTAAAAAGCAAGTAAAATGAGTGCTGTTTGTACTGTAAAAGAAATTTATATTTATCCAATAAAAAGTCTGGCGGGAATTAACTGTCAGAAGGCTTTTGCTGAAGAAATGGGTTTTGAAAATGATCGCAGATGGATGCTCCTTGACACAGATAATCAACTTATAACCCAAAGAGAATATCCTGTTTTGAGTCAGTTTTATACTCAAATCTCAAATGAAAAAATCATGATTACTTTTCAGGATGATATACATGAATTTTCAATAAGTGAACATTTAGGCGATAAGATTTATGCAAAAGTGTGGGATGATAAAAGTTTTGTTTTTGAAGTAAATAAAACCACTTCAAAATGGTTTAGTGATCGTTTAGGGTTTGAATGTAAATTGGTAAAAATTCTTGAGACTGGAGATCGAAAGCACGAAAGTTCCAGATTAAGAGAAACTTTCAATGTAAGTTTAGCTGATGGATATCCTTATTTACTGATTGGCAGTAAAAGCCTTGATAATCTGAATGAAAAATTAGAAGAAAAAATCTCAATCAAAAGATTTAGACCGAACATCGTTTTACATACTGAAGAAGCTCATGAAGAAGATGATTTTGATACTTTTAAAATTGGAGAAGTTCAGTTTAAAAATGTAAAACCCTGTGGAAGATGCATCATGATTAACAATGACCCTCAAAACGGGACTGTAAAAAAAGAACCTCTAAAAACCTTGAGCAAATATCGGGTAGTTAATAATTCAGTTTTATTTGGAATCAATATTGTGAGTCTCAATTCGGGTATTATTAAGGTTGAAGATAAAATAAGTTTTTAGAAATTCAATTTTGTAAAGTTCCAATCTAAAGTGCTAAAAAGGATTAGTTCATTTTTTAAAGTTGGTAGTTCTAAAATTAATTTTAATGTTTCATGTGCCATCATCGTACCGATAATTCCTGGTAAAGTTCCTAAAACTCCGTTGAGGCTACAATTAGGAACCTCTTTTGGATTTGGCATTTCAGGAAACAAATCACGCAGGTTCTTACTTCCATTATGATTAAAAACGGCAATTTGTCCTTCAAATTTTAAGATACTTCCATAAATTAAAGGTTTGTGAAGCTCAACACAAGTATCATTTACCAAATAACGAGTCGTAAAATTATCAGAACCGTCCACTACAATGTCATATTGCTGGATGATTTTAATTGCATTTTCAGCTGTTAACTTTTCTCGAATTGCTTCAACTTTTATTAAAGGATTAAGTTTCGAAAGAACATTTTTGGCTACAATTGCTTTTTCTTGGCCAATTTCATTTTCAGTATATAAAATCTGTCGATGTAAATTGTGAATTTCGATGGTATCAAAATCCATTATTCCAATAAAACCAACACCAGCTGTAGCAATATATTGTAAAATCGGGCATCCCAAGCCTCCAGCTCCAATTACCAAAACTTTTACTTTTTTAAGTTTTTCCTGGCCTTCATCGCCAATTTCCGGTAAAATGGTCTGTCTGTTATAACGTAAAAATTCTTTTATAATGCTCATTTAATTTAAGTGTTAAAGTTTGAAAGTTATGAAGTCATAAGTTGGAAAGTCAAAAGTCATAAAGTAAAAATTATAGAGAAAGTTAAGTCGCTTGTAAAGTTAAGTATTGGACTTTATGACTTTAGACTAAATGTTCTATCCCAATCCTTCCAAACAGGCTCATACCCTTTTTGGCTAATGATTTTTGCAATTTCTCCAGGTGACCGTTCGTCACTAATTTCAAATTGTTCCAGTGATTGCGGATCAACAACATAACCACCGGGATTAGTTTTAGAACCGGCACTCATACTCGTTATGCCAATCGGGATAATATTGTTTCTGAATTTTTCGTTTTCACGAGTCGAAATGGAGATTTCCAGATCTTCATTCCATAAACGATAAGCGCATATTAGCTGCGTCAGATCTTTATCATCCATAATAAAATTTGGCTCGATAATGCCTTCTGCAGGACGAAGTCTCGGAAAAGAAACAGAATATTTCGTCTGCCAGTATTTCCTTTGAAGATAATCAAGATGTAAAGCATTAAAAAAACTGTCGGTACGCCAGTCTTCTAAACCTAACAAAACACCCAAACCTATTTTATGAATTCCGGCGGTTCCAATTCGGTCAGGAGTTTCCAAACGATAATCAAAATTGGATTTTTTGCCTTTCGTATGATACTTTTTGTAGACTTCCTGATGATAGGTTTCCTGATAAACCAAAACAGAATAAACCCCTGCTTGATGCAAACGTTGATATTCCTCGGTAGAAAGTGGCTGAACTTCAACAGAAATAATAGAAAATTGTTCCCTGATTAAATTAATAGCATTCAGGAAATAATTAATGTTTACGGTATAATTGGCTTCGCCGGTAACCAATAAAACATGATCATACCCAAGTTTTTTCAAAGCCTCAACTTCGAGTTTTATCTCAGAATCTAAAAGTGTTTTTCTTTTGATTTTATTATCCAGACTAAAACCACAATAAGTGCAGATATTTTGGCATTCATTGCTTAAATAAAGCGGTGCATACATTTGAATGGTTTTGCCAAAACGGTTTTTAGTGATTTCATGGCAGTCCTGTGCCATTTGCTCTAAATAATTTTGAGCGGCAGGAGAAATCAAAACTAAAAAATCATCGAGATTTCGTTTGGTTTTAGCCAAAGAATATGCAACGTCTTTTGGTGTAGTTTGATATATTTTAGATTGAATAGTATCCCAATCATAGTTTTCAAAAACAGATTTGAATGTTTTCATTTGATTATATTTTATTGACGACTCTAGTAATATTGTCTAGGATATTTTTACAATTAAATTGACTAATAATCCAAGTTTTTATTAGTTAACTTTAAATAGGTTGTTAGTTTTTTATAATGAATTGCTCTTAATTCTTCAACTGATTTTAATTCTATGATTACTTTGTCTTCAACTAATAAGTCAAGTTTAAAAGCGATGTCAAGAAATGTATTATCATAACTAACTGGTATTTCGACTTGTTTATGAACTTTCAAGTTATCTTTTTCTAATTGATAATGTAATGCACTTCGTAAACAGATTCAAATAATCCCGGACCTAACGTGTTGTATACTTTAAAAATGGCACCTCTGATTTTATATGAAATTTCAATTTCTGACATAATATTAATTTGAGTTATTTAGTAATCAAATTCAAATGAAATTTCTTACTTTTTAAGAAAATATTTCTCACGCAGATTTAGCAGATTAAATATTTTCAGCCATAAATATTTTATTAAAATAAATTTGCTCAATCTCCAAAATCTGTGTGAGATTTAAATCATTCATATAAAAAAGATGTCAAAGGACTGGAAGCCACAGCATAATTTTGTTGATTAGCGATTTTAGCTTCAAAAGCTTTGCGACCAGCAATAACAGCTTCTTTAAAAGCTTCTGCCATTAATTTGGGATTTCCGGAAACAGCAATTGCAGTATTAACTAAAACAGCATCAGCACCCATTTCCATTGCTTTTGAAGCGTCTGATGGAGATCCAATTCCGGCGTCGACAATTACAGGAACATTGCTCTGTTCGATAATAATTTCTAAAAAATCAATAGTTTTTAAACCTTTATTACTGCCAATTGGCGAACCTAAAGGCATGACAGCTGCTGTTCCTGCATTTTCTAAATGTTTGCATAAAACAGGATCGGCATGAATATAAGGCAAAACAAAAAAACCGAGTTTTGCAAGCTCTTCGGTAGCTTTTAAGGTTTCTATCGGGTCGGGCATCAAATATTTTGGATCCGGATGAATTTCAAGTTTAACCCAATTGGTTTCAAGAGCTTCACGTGCTAATTGCGAAGCAAAAACAGCTTCTTTTGCATTTCTGGCGCCTGATGTATTGGGTAATAAATTAATATTTGGATGTTGTAAATGTGATAAAATGGCATCTGTATCGGTTTCGAGATCGATGCGTTTTAGTGCCACCGTTACCAATTCGCTTTCTGAAGCTAAAATGGCTTCTTCCATCTGCAGGTTAGAACCGAATTTTCCTGTTCCCAAAAATAAACGGGAAGTAAGGATTTTATCTCCAATTTTAAATAATGACGTTTGCATATAATTTTTCGTTTAGTTGTTGAATCAATTTTTGTTTTTCATTGCTTTTGGTAATCATTCCGGAAACAGCAATGCCATGAATTCCTGTTTTTACAAGACTTTCTATGTTTTCTAAAGTGATTCCACCAATAGCGAAAACAGGTGTAAAAATATTTTCGGTTCTCATTTTATTCAGAATAGAAAAATACCCTTCAGCACCTAAAATGGGGCTTAATTTTTCTTTGGTTTCAGTAAATTGAAAAGGTCCTAAACCAATATAATCACAGCCGAATTTGGACTGAAAAAGAACATCTTCAAAAGTATTTGCGGTTGCCCCAATAATTTTTCGGTCTCCCAAAATGACTCTTGCTTCTGTGATGCTCATATCGGTTAAACCTAAATGCACACCGTCTGCACCAATTTGCTGAGCGAGTAAAACATCATCATTCACAATGAAATTTGCCAAATATTCTTCGCATAAAATTTTAATAGCTTCAGCCAAAACAAATCTTTTTTCAGGAGTTTGATTTTTAAATCGCATTTGTATCCAATCACAACCAGCATCAACAGCCTGATGAATATTGTACAGTTGCTTTTCGACTGTTTCACCTTGTGAAATATATTGTAATTTGTTAAACATAATGATGACCAATTAATGATGATGTAGAACTTAAGTATTTTTCGATATATATTTTAGCTTCTAAACAGGCAGTTTTTAAATCATAACCTAATGCTAAATTTGCTGCGATTGCTGAGGACATTACACAACCGGATCCATGTTTGGGCCTAAAGTTGCTGCTTGATGGTAAGAATTCTGTAACCGTACCTTTCAGAAACAGATAATCTGTACCTAACGCTGATTCATTATGACCTCCTTTTAGTAAAATGGCAGTTTTAAGTTCCTCTTTTACCCAAGGCTTATCATATATGAAATCTGGAAAAAGCATCATTATTTCATCATAATTTGGCGTTATCAGATCAATCTTAGATAGGACTTCATTTAGAATCAAATCATTATTTATTTTAATGAATTCGAATTTCGTTGACGATTTTATAACCGGATCCCAAACGATTTTTGTTTTGGGGGATAATAATTTTACTGATGAAAGAATTCTATTTAAGTAATGCAAACTTGGTAAAATTCCAATTTTTACTGTGCTGATTTCATAACTTAGAAATAAGGTTTCAATCGAACGGATTACAAAATTCAGATCTGTCCATTGCATTTCATAAAACATATTCTCGGTTTGTATTGTATTGGCTGTTGTAATGGCAAAACCATTTACATGATGCTGTTCAAAAGTTTTTATGTCAGCTAAAACTCCGGCACCTCCTGAAGGATCTAAACCCGCTATGCTAAGAGCGAAAGGGCGATTTTTTGACATAGTTTAAAATTTTTAATTGGATTTGGACTATTCCAGATTGTACCTAAAAGAGCGACATCATTAAAACCATTTTGAAGTGATTTTTCAATATTGGCTGAATGAATTCCGCCTAATGCAACCACCTTGGTATTAAAATTTATTCTTTGCATTAAATCTTCAAAAAGATTGGTTTTTGGACTATAATTTTCTTTCGAAATACTGGTAAAAACGGGGCTTAAAAAAGCATATTCAAAGCAATTTTCCAAAGCGTTAAAGTCTTCAATTGAATGGGTCGAAGTTGATAAAATACTATTTTCAGAAATAGTAAAATCATTTTTTTCCCTTTCTGTTTCTGAAAAATGAATTCTGTTAACACCAAAATCAGCTGCAATTTCATGGTGGTTATGCAGAACTAAATTCGCCCTATGTTCCTGTTTTATCTCATGAATAAATTTTGCTATTTCTACTTCTGAGAAACCCGGTTTCCGAATGTGAAGCAAAGACAATCCTTCCTCAAATAAGGAATCAATTACGCTGATTTCATTTGCAATAGCAGAAGGATTTGTAATTACAATCATCTCTTTTTTCTTTGCTCTTTCTTCTATTCACTTTCTAAATATAAATCTCTTTCCCTTGCTCAATAAACTCTTCTGATTTTTTCTGCATGCCTTTTTCGGCAGCAGCCACATCACGAATTTCCTGAGATATTTTCATAGAGCAGAATTTCGGACCACACATCGAACAGAAGTGAGCGACTTTTGCACCATCGGCAGGAAGTGTTTCATCGTGGAATTCTCTTGCCGTATCTGGATCAAGTGATAAATTAAACTGATCTTCCCAGCGGAATTCAAAACGCGCTTTACTTAACGCATTATCGCGATATTGTGCCCCTGGATGCCCTTTTGCCAAATCAGCGGCATGTGCAGAAATTTTATAAGTGATAACACCATCTTTAACGTCTTTTTTGTTGGGCAAGCCAAGATGCTCTTTAGGTGTAACATAACATAACATCGCACAACCGTACCAGCCAATCATGGCAGCACCAATTGCTGAGGTGATGTGGTCGTAACCTGGTGCAATATCAGTTGTCAATGGTCCAAGAGTGTAAAACGGTGCTTCATGGCAATGTTCCAATTGCTTGTCCATATTCTCCTTGATCATATGCATTGGCACGTGACCTGGGCCTTCAATAAAAACCTGAACATCATGTTTCCAGGCAATTTTTGTCAGTTCGCCTAAAGTTTCCAATTCGGCGAATTGAGCCGCATCGTTTGCATCTGCAATCGAGCCTGGACGTAAACCATCTCCAAGAGAAAAAGCAACATCATATTGTTTTAGGATTTCGCAAATCTCCTCAAAATGGGTGTACAAGAAGTTTTCTTTATGATGAAACAGACACCATTTCGCCATAATTGATCCTCCACGGGAAACAATTCCGGTAACACGATCGGCGGTTAAATGAATGTAACGAAGTAACACTCCTGCGTGAATCGTAAAATACGAAACACCCTGTTCGGCTTGTTCAATTAAGGTATCGCGGAATACCTCCCAGGTTAAATCCTCGGCAACACCTTTTACTTTTTCCAAAGCCTGATAAATTGGTACAGTTCCGATTGGTACAGGAGAATTACGGATGATCCATTCTCTGGTTTCGTGGATGTTTTTTCCGGTGGATAAATCCATAATTGTGTCGGCGCCCCAACGGCAAGCCCAAACGGCTTTTTCGACCTCTTCTTCGATGCTTGAAGTCACGGCGCTGTTCCCTATATTGGCATTTATTTTTACCAAAAAGTTTCGACCCACGATCATAGGTTCGCTTTCTGGATGATTGATATTGTTGGGTATTATGGCTCTTCCGCATGCAACTTCGCTTCGTACAAACTCAGGAGTGATTTTGCTTTTTGGAGTATTGGCTCCAAAACTTTGTCCACCGTGCTGGCATTGCATGGCTTTGGTTTGTTCGTTTAAGAGTTCGATTCTTTGATTTTCACGAATGGCAATATATTCCATTTCGGGTGTGATGATGCCTTGTTTGGCGTAATACAACTGCGTTACATTTGCGCCTTTTTTAGCACGTTTTGGCTGATGTAAATATTCAAAACGAAGATGGTTCAGGCTTTCATCTTTAAGACGCGTTTGTCCGTAATCTGAACTTATTTCAGATAAAATCTCGACATCGTTTCGTTCTAAAATCCAATTTTCACGAAGGCGGGGAAGGCCTTTTCTAATGTCGATCTCGATATTGGGATCTGTGTAAGGTCCCGAAGTATCGTAAACGGTTACGGGTGGATTTTTTTCTATTCCTCCGTTTGATAATTTGGTATCGCTAAGGATTACTTTGCGCATGGCTACTTTTATCGGGTGAATTTCTCCGTTGACGTATATTTTTTTGGAATTCGGAAAAGGAGTTCTTGAGATTTGTTCTTCGTTGTTCATAACAGATATATTTTGAAGTTTGTTATTGTTGTTTTATTGAAATTTTAAATTTCTCGTTAACTGGTTTCTGCCAGGGATAACAGTGTAAAGCCCGTAAAGAAGGAAACTGTAGAAAAAACAAGGAATAAAAAAGCGACCAGCGGAAGCTTTGTTATGACTATGTTTTTGTGGTTGACGACTGCGGACTTGTAACGGATAGCCCGTTCGTGCAGCCGGATTACCCTCCTTGTGTGGCAGAAATAATTAGAATTTCGTCGGTTTCGGATAAGTAGTGTTGGCTCCAGTTGGATTTTGGAACAACGGTATTGTTAATGGCAACGGCGATTCCGTTTTGTTTGTTGGGAATTTCGAGATCAAGCAATGACTGAACGCTCAGCGATTCGGCATTGAATTGTTTGATTTGCTGGTTGATTTTTAGTTCCATTCCTTTGAAATTTACTATAGAGTTATACTTTAGGAATGGCTACAAAAACGCATAAATGCGCGCAGAAGTCATCTTACTTTTCCCTACGCTAGTATGAACTAGATCAGGTTCAGAGGGTAAAATCTCAGCCTGCTTATTAGCAGACACCCCTAAAGTGTGAAGCAAATATAGATAATTTTGCTTAAAAGTTTCAGGTTTCAGGTTTCAAGTTGTGAAAAAAACTGAAAATGATGTTAAATCTAAGACTAAAAAACTGATTTTATTTTGTTTTTATCCAGCAATTTTCGGCGTGATCATTGACCATTCCGGTGGCTTGCATGTGTGCGTAAATTACAGTTGAACCCACAAATTTAAAGCCTCTTTTTTTTAAATCTTTACTGATTTCGTCGGAAAGCGGAGTGGTGGCCGGAACATCTTTTGAGGTTTTGGGATGGTTTATGATCGGTTTTCCGTTGGTGAATTTCCAGATGTAATCGGAGAAACTTCCAAACTCTTCCTGAATTTTCATAAATGCCTGTGCGTTTGAAACGGCTGCTTTTATCTTCAGTTGATTTCGGATGATTCCGGTATTTTGCATCAATTCTTCGATTTTTTCTTCAGAATATCCAGCAATTTTTTTATAGTCAAAATGGTCAAAAGCGATTCTGAAATTTTCTCTTTTGTTTAAAATGGTGATCCAGCTTAATCCCGCCTGAAAAGTTTCGAGAATCAAAAATTCGAATAGAGTGGGGTCATCATAAACGGGGACACCCCATTCTTCGTCATGGTATTTTTTGTATAAATCGCTGGAAGTACACCAGTTGCAACGAATGGGTTCCTGTGTTGTCATTGTTTTGTGTCCTTATTTTCAATTTTTAGATTCATTTTCCAGATATTTTTTAATCAAATGATGTCCGGCATAAATTAATGGTGTCAATAAAATAGCGATTAATAATTTAAATGTATAGCCAATTAACGCTGAAGAAAGGAAGGTATCGAAATCTATTTTTCCGGGAAGCCAGAATGCAATTCCCAGTACGATAAACGAATCAAATAATTGTGAAATTACTGTTGATCCGGTAGTTCTAAGCCATATTTTTTTGTCTCCTGTCCGGTTTTTAAAGAACCAAAATATGCTGACATCAATAAGCTGTGAAACCATAAAAGCTATAATGCTTCCAACAATAATCCACATACTTTGTCCAAAAACTGCCTGAAACTGTTCATCATTAACCGGACTAATTCCTTTTGCTGCCGGAATTGCTATTGCCATAAACAATATTAGAAAAGCATACGCAATTAAACAAGCTGTAATAAATGATAATTTTTTTACGCCTTTTTCGCCAAAATATTCATTGATTAAATCTGTAGTAAGAAAGACAATGGGCCAGGGCAAAATACCGATACTCATCACAAATGGGCCAACCTGAATCAGTTTTCCACCAATCAATTCGGCTACAACAGCATTGGTTATAAAAATTCCGGCTAGAATTACAAAAACAATTTCCTTTCTGGTCTTAAACATTGTGGTCTGCTAATTGATAATTCAAATTTAAGCTATTTATGTATAATTTAATAATGGATTATCCTTTTAAAATTTACGATTTCTAATAAAGAATCTCAACGTTAAAGTTCATTTTGGTTAATGATTTTTGGTTACTTTTGGATGTAACCATTTTTATTATCTAAATCCAATGAGAATGAAAAAATTAATGTCAATTTTTATCATGAGTACAACAATTTTTACGGCCAACGCACAAACTAATTCTGAAAATCAATTACTAAAAAAATGGACAGGTCCTTACGGAGGAGTTCCTGCTTTTAATGAGTATAAAGTTTCTGACTTTAAACCTGCGATAGAATTTGCGATTCAGGAAAAACTTAATGAAATTGATGCCATTGCAAACAATCCAAAAGCGCCAACTTTTGATAATACAATTGCTGCTCTGGAGCTTTCCGGCAAGACAATTTCACGTGTTAATACCGTTTACGGAATTTACAGATCTAATTTGAGTACTCCGGAATTTAATGTTGTTGACAGAGAAATGTCTCCAAAGTTTTCTGAATTTAAAGATAAAATCAATCAGAATAAAAAACTGTTTACAAGAATTGAAACATTATATAATTCAAAAGAAAGTAAAAAACTAACTGATGAGCAACAACGATTAATATGGTTGTATTATACGAATTTTGTTCGTGAAGGAGCTAAACTAAATGAAAAAGATAAAGAAAGCGTAACTAAAATAAATCAGGAATTAGCATCACTTTTTACACGTTTTAGTCAAAACTTATTGGCAGAGGAGCACAATCAATATATAGAATTAAAAACAGAAAGTGATTTTGATGGATTACCTCTTGAATTTAAGAATGCTGCAATTGCAGAAGCAAAAGAGAGAAAAATTGATGCTTTAGGTTGTGTCGCCAATACGCGTTCGTCGATAGAGCCTTTTTTGACATTCTCAAATCGCAGGGATTTAAGAGAAAAAGCTTTTGATGTTTTTGTTAAGCGAGGTGATAACGGTAATGCAAATGACAATAATTCGACATTAATTTCTATACTGCAATTGCGTACACAAAAAGCAAAATTATTAGGATTTCCTACTTTTGCAGACTGGAGTTTGTCTAATAAAATGGCAAAAAAGCCTCAAAAAACATTAGATTTAATGATGTCAGTTTGGGAGCCAGCTATAGGAAAAGTACATCAGGATGTTGCTGAAATGCAAAAAATAGCAGATGCTGAAGGAGGTAATTTTAAAATTCAGCCGTGGGATTATCGCTATTATGCTGAAAAAGTTAGAAAAGCAAAATATGACTTAGATCAAAATGAAATAAAGCCTTATTTGCAATTAGAAAATTTGCGTGAAGGAATGTTTTGGGTTGCCGGTGAGTTGTTTAATTTAAGTTTTAAACAAATTACGAATGTTCCCTTATATCATCCGGATGTTCGGGTTTGGGAAGTAAGTAACAAGATTACCGGAAAAGCCGTCGGTCTTTGGTATTTTGATCCTTACGCACGCACAGGCAAACGTTCCGGTGCATGGATGAATTCTCATCGTGACCAACAAAAACTTGACGGAGATGTACTTACAATTGTTTCTAATAATTGTAATTTTATAAAAGCAGCAGAAAATGAGCCTGTTTTAATTTCCTGGGATGATGCTACGACTTTGTTTCATGAATTTGGTCATGCATTGCACGGTTTATGCTCTAATGTAACTTATCCGAGTTTGGCAGGAACTGCGGTTGCCAGGGATTATGTTGAATTTCCGTCGCAATTATTAGAACATTGGCTGGCAACTCCGGAAGTGTTGAATAAGTTTGCTTTGCATTATAAAACAAATCAGCCACTACCAAAAACATTAGTAGATAGAATTGAAAAAGCAGCCAATTTTGGTGAAGGCTTTGCGACTGTAGAAACTATTTCAAGTTCATTAGTTGATATGAAACTTCATCTGGCTACAGAAACTATTGATCCGCATAAATTTGAGAAAGAAACTTTAGATGCGCTCCATATGCCATCAGAAATTGTAATGCGCCACAGAATTCCGCAGTTTGCGCATATTTTTTCAAGTGACGGTTACGCTGCCGGTTATTATAGTTATTTATGGGCAGATGTAATAAATGCAGATGCCTGGGAAGCTTTTACAGAAGGGAAAGGGCCTTATGATAAAGAAGTAGCAAAACGTCTTTACGATAATGTGTTTACTGTAGGTAATACTATTGATCAGGAGAAAGCGTATGAAAATTTCAGAGGTAGAGCACCTAAATCTGAAGCTTTAATGCGTGCGAGAAATTTTCCGATTATAGAAAAAAAGAAATAATAAAATACAAAATGCTTCAATAAAAAAAAGCCCGAATAAATTAATATTCGGGCTTTTTTTTATTGAAATATATTAACCTAAAGTAACTCTTTTGAATCCTGTAATTTCAACGTTGAATCCTTTAACATAATCCCCCACTTTTTTACTGTCATCTTTGATAAAGTTTTGATCTAGTAAAGCTTTTTCTTGGTCTAAAGTAGTATTGTCAGAAATGAAACGTTGTACTTTTCCAGGAATAATTTTATCCCAAATTTGTTCTGGTTTACCTTCCGCTTTTAATTCAGCTTTAGCATCTTCTTCAGCTTGTTTTAAAACTTCTTCAGTTAATTGAGAGTATGAAATATATTTAGGAACATTTTTTAAAGTTTTTCCTAAACGTTTTGCTTCTTCATTATCTTTTTCGATTACAGCAATACGGGCAGCAAGTTCAGATTCAACGAAAGCAGGATCAAAATCTTTGTAAGATAATGTATCAGCCCCCATAGAAGCAACTTGCATAGAAACATCTTTAGTTAAAACGTCAGCGTTAGGAATTGCAGCAGAAATTGCAGTTAATGCAGCAATTTTGTTAACGTGAACATAAGATCCAACAAAAGCGCCTTCTAAAATTTCAAAACCACCGATTTCAATTTTTTCACCGATAACACCAGTTTGCTCGATTAGTTTTTCGGCAACAGTAATTCCGTTGAAATCTGAAGCTAAAAATTCTTCTTTAGAAGAGAAGTTAATAGCTCTTTCTACTAATTCTTTAGCTAAAGTTACGAATGCTTCATTTTTACCTACGAAATCTGTTTCGCAGTTTAAAGTGATGATAGCTCCTTTAGTTTTGTCAGCATTAACAAAAGAAACAGCAGCTCCTTCAGAAGACTCACGATCAGAACGGTTAGCAGCAACTTTTTGTCCTTTTTCTCTAAGATTTTGTATAGCTTTATCGAAATCTCCATCAGCTTCAACTAAAGCTTTTTTACAGTCCATCATTCCGGCACCTGTAGTTTGTCTTAATTTATTTACGTCTGCAGCAGTAATTGTTGCCATAATATTTTGAATTTTAATGTTAAAAGTAAAAATTCCATCTTTTAAATTCTAAGCTCCAATTTTATTAAATTATCAACATAACGTTTTTAATTTGTGTATGGATTTTAGAATTTAAAATTTGGAATTTAAAATTTGATTTATTCTTCAGTTGCTGGAGCAGCAGCTTCAACAGCCGGTGCAGCTTCAACAGCAGGAGCAGCTGGAGTTTCTTCTGTAGAAGCTTCAGTTTCTTTTTCAGAGCCTCTGTCAGAAAGACCGTCTATTACAGCAGCAGTAACTAAAGATAAAATTTTGTCAATTGATTTAGAAGCATCATCATTTGCAGGAATAACGTAATCAACCTCTCTTGGGTCAGAATTCGTATCAACCATTGCGAAAACTGGAATGTTTAATTTTTGTGCTTCTTTTATTGCGATATGTTCAGCTTTAATATCTACTACGAACAATGCAGCTGGTAGTCTAGACATGTCAGCGATTGAACCTAAGTTTTTTTCTAATTTAGCACGAAGACGATCTACTTGTAAACGCTCTTTTTTAGATAACGTCATGAAAGTACCATCTTTCTTCATTTTGTCAATAGAAGACATTTTTTTAACTGCTTTACGGATAGTAACAAAGTTTGTTAACATTCCACCAGGCCATCTTTCAGTGATGTACGGCATGTTTGCAGCTTTTGCTTTTTCAGCAACGATGTCTTTTGCTTGTTTTTTGGTAGCAACGAATAATATTTTTCTACCTGATGCAGCGATTTTTTTCAAAGCTTCGTTAGCTTCTTCAATTTTTGCTGCAGTTTTATATAGATTGATAATGTGTATACCATTACGTTCCATATAGATGTAAGGAGCCATGTTTGGATCCCATTTTCTAGTCATGTGTCCAAAGTGAACACCTGCTTCTAGTAAGTCTTTAACTTCTATTTTGTTTGCCATTTTTGTACTAGTTTACGTTCTGTTGATTAGCAATGTATAAATGGCGGTTTCCCAGGCTTTATACATTTAGATGCTAAACTATTTCCTGCCTCGACAGGAGAGCAACAACAACTGTGTTTTTTAATTTCAATAAATTGATGATGTCTTGTACCATATATACAAGACAGGTAATATTAACGTTTAGAGAATTGGAATCTCTTACGAGCTTTCTTCTGACCGAATTTCTTACGTTCAACCATTCTTGGATCTCTTGTTAATAAACCTTCTGGTTTAAGTATAGCTCTGTTTTCAGCATTTACTTCACACATTACGCGTGCTAATGCCATTCTTACAGCTTCTGCCTGACCAGTTGAACCACCTCCGTAAACATTTACTTTTACATCAAAGTTACTAGCATTTTCTGTCATAGATAATGGTTGTAATACTTTATATTGTAAAGTTGCAGTTGGAAAGTAAGTTGCGAATTCTTTTTTGTTTACAGTGATAACTCCTGTTCCTTCAGAAACATATACACGTGCAACAGCGGTTTTTCTTCTACCGATTTTGTGAATAACTCCCATTACTTAAGATCGTTTAGGTTAACAGTTCTAGGTTTTTGAGCGCCTTGTTTGTGCTCAGATCCTACAACAACATTTAGATTTCTAAAAAGTTCAGCGCCTAATTTATTTTTAGGTAACATTCCTTTTACAGCTTTTTCTACTAATAATGCAGGGTTTTTAGATTGCAATACTTTAGCAGTTAAAGTTCTTTGTCCTCCTGGGTAACCTGTATGACGCATGTAAATTTTGTCATTCATTTTTGTACCTGTAAGGTTAATTTTTTCTGAGTTGATAACAATTACGTTATCTCCACAGTCAACGTGCGGTGTGTAACTTGGTTTGTACTTACCTCTTAAGATCATTGCAACCTTTGAAGCAAGACGACCTAAGTTATGACCTTCAGCGTCTACAACAATCCACTCTTTTGTTACAGTGGCTTTGCTAGCTGAAATTGTCTTGTAGCTTAATGCGTCCATAATATTATTTTAATTAAACATTCCATCCCCAATAAAGGGGATGCAAAAGTACAATTAATTATTTTAAAACCAAATACCTGAAAAGATTATTTTATATGCTGAAAATCAGGGCTTCAGTTTTTTATTTAAAACAATAAAAAAACCACCTTCACAAATTATGTGAAGGTGGTTCAAATATTTAGAATTGTTTTGTTATAATAAACGAATTGGCAATATATACGTACTTGCTGTTTCAGGTGGTTCGTCATAATCTTCTAATTATGAGGCAGCTCCAAATAAAGAGGTAGTGATATAGTCTTTCTTTATAGTAACTCCTTTGCCTGGGCAAACTGGTTGAGTAGTTTGGGGTTCCGGGACCTCTTACATTATCAGAAATCTATCTTTTTATCTGCGTAATCGTTGTACTTCTAATGTGTGATGTGATTCTGCAGACTGAATTGGTAATGTTGCTGTTAATAAATCTGACTTGGTTATTATATTTATTGTATAACCTAATATATTAAGGTAAATATAAAAAAGCAGTTGTAAAATTTGGTATTTATTTTTTTATAATCCTTCTGGCAGGCAGGAGGACATGATAAAATTTTAATGTAGTGTTGGGTAATTTTTGTTTTAATTTCAGTAATTCTACTATATTTGTATTAATTCAATAAATAATGATAGAATGAAAGCTAAAGCAACTTTAAAACAAATCGCGAAAGAACTAAATGTTTCTGTATCAACAGTTTCTAAAGCGCTTAATGATAGTCCGGAAATTAGTGAGCAAACTAAGGTGAAAATTAAGGAGTATGCTAAACTCAAAAATTACAAGCCAAATGTTATTGGTCTAAATTTAAAGAATCGTAAAACCAAAACAATTGGTGTAATTATACCTAATATTTTGAACTCCTTTTTTGCTAAGGTTTTTAGCGGTATAGAAAAAGTGGCCGATAAAAAAGGATATAATGTAATTACGTGTATTTCAAATGAATCATTAGAGAAGGAAATTCACACCCTTGAAATGCTGAGCAACGGAACAATTGATGGTTTTATTCTTTCGGTTTCACAAGAAGCTCAGAAATTGCAGGAATACAGTCATTTTTCTGAGATTATCAATGACGGGACTCCAATTGTAATGTTTGACCGAATTGCTGATGGAGTTGAATGTGATAAAGTTGTGGTTGATGATTTCGATTCAGCTTTGAATTCAACACAGCATTTAATTAATTTAGGATGCAAAAATATTGCCTTGATTTCTTCAGTAGATAACTTAAGTGTTGGAAAATTGAGAGCTGATGGTTATTTGAAAGCTTTAAAGGATAATAATATTTCGGTAAACGAAAAAATCATCCTTCGTACTGATTCAGAAGATGATATGAAAAGTAAAATTGAAGCAATTTTTGATCATAAAATCGACGGAATCTTTGCATTGGATGAAAATGATTCAGTCGCAGCATTAAGGGTTAGTTTAAAGAAAGGTTTTAAAGTTCCGGAAGATATTTCAATTATAGGTTTTGCTGATGGTATTTTAGCATCAAGACGTTTGTCTCCAAGTTTGACAACTGTAAGTCAGCATGGAATTGAAATTGGAGAAGTTGCGGCTAAGCGATTAATTTCAAGATTGGAGGAAGGTGAAGACGAGACTTCTGATTATGAGACAATCGTTATTAAAACAAAATTAAAAGAACGAGAGTCAACCAGAAAATCAATGTAAAAAAGGAAATCCATTTTTAATCTTAAAATGGATTTCTTTTTTAAGTCATATCTTGCTTAAGTGATGCCTGGTCCGGCAATAATTCTGTGATTTTGTATTCACAAATGTAAAGCGAAGCGATTTCTATATTAACATTTTTGAGATATTAAGCATTGACTTTCAATGTGTCTTTATGGGTATTAGATGAAGTAGGTGGGGTGAATTTGTTCAATTGTTTTTGAGGTTAAAATTTGAATCATCCTGTATTTTGATGCGCTCATAAAGATAAGAAATGTTATTAGGGCAATCTAATTATTTTGATTTATAAAAAAAACACTATATTTGCACCGTTATTTATTAAAATCTAAATAATGAGGGGACTAAGTGTCCCCTCTTTTTATAAAATTATGACATTTAAAGAAAAAGTAAACGAACTAATCACAGAGGCACTTCTGGAAAAGCCATCAATCTTTTTGATTGATTTGAGTATTTCTGATTCTTTTAAAATTAGTGTAGGTTTAGATGGGGATAATGGAGTAGCGCTTCAGGATTGTATTGATATCAGTCGTGCAATCGAGAACAATTTGGATCGTGAAGAACAGGATTTTTCGCTTGAAGTGGCATCTGTAGGAGTAGGTTCACCATTGAAATTTACAAGGCAATATATAAAAAATATAGGTAGAACATTGATTGTTACTACAAATAATGAAAAAATTGAGGCAGAATTAGTAGAAGCTAACGATGTTTTTATAATTTTGTCTTGGGAAGCAAGAGAACCGAAAAAAGTAGGAAAAGGAAAAGAAACAGTTCAAAAAGAGCAACAAATACCTTATACAGAAATTAAAGAGGCAATTGTTACAGTAACATTTTAATTAAAGAATTCGCATGGAAAATTTAGCATTAATCGATTCATTCTCAGAGTTTAAAGATAATAAACTTATTGATCGTGTAACGCTTATGGCAATTTTAGAGGACGTGTTTAGAAATGCATTAAAGAAAAAATACGGTTCTGATGACAACTTCGACATTATTATAAATCCTGATAAAGGAGATATGGAAATATGGAGAAGAAGAGTAATCGTTGCTGACGAAGATCTTGATTTTGAGAACGAAGAGATTACCTTGACTGAAGCAAGAATGATTGAAGCAGATTTTGAAATTGGAGAAGAAGTTTCTGAAGAAGTTAAATTGATCGACTTAGGAAGAAGGGCTATTTTGGCATTGCGTCAAAACTTAATTTCTAAAATTCACGAACATGATAATACAAATCTTTACAAACAATTTAAAGATATTATTGGTGATATTTATACGGCAGAGGTACATCACGTTCGTCCTAGAGTAGTTATCTTAGTGGATGATGAAGGAAACGAAATTGTACTTCCGAAAGAAAAACAAATTCCATCTGATTTTTTCCGTAAAGGAGACAATGTTCGCGGAATTATTGAAAGCGTTGAATTAAAAGGAAACAAACCGCAAATTATTATGTCTAGAACTTCTGAGAAGTTTTTAGAGAAATTGTTTGAACAAGAAATTCCTGAAGTATTTGACGGTTTAATTACAGTTAAAAATGTAGTTCGTATTCCGGGTGAAAAAGCAAAAGTAGCGGTAGATTCTTATGATGATAGAATTGATCCTGTTGGAGCTTGTGTTGGTATGAAAGGATCTCGTATTCACGGAATTGTTCGTGAGTTAGGAAATGAAAATATCGACGTAATCAACTATACAAGCAATATTCAATTGTTTATTACAAGAGCTTTAAGCCCGGCAAAAGTTTCTTCAATCAAAATTGATGAAGAGAATAAAAGAGCTGAAGTTTTTTTGAAATTAGAAGAAGTTTCTAAAGCAATTGGTAGAGGAGGCCACAATATTAAATTAGCGGGACAGTTAACAGGTTACGAATTAGATGTTATCCGTGAAGGCGATGTTGCAGGTGCAACGGCTGATGAAGACGATGTTGAATTAACAGAATTTTCTGATGAAATCGAAGACTGGGTAATTGAAGAGTTTGCTAAAATAGGTTTGGATACTGCAAAAAGTATTTTAAAGCAAGAAGTAGAAGATTTAGTAAGAAGAACGGACTTAGAAGAGGAAACTATTCTTGACGTTATGAAAATACTAAAAGAAGAGTTTGATAACTAATTATCTACTCTAACAACACAACGAAAAAGGTAATAATAAAAAGGTTATATGTCTGAAGAGAGAGTAATAAGAATAAACAAGGTTTTAAGGGAATTAAACATTTCGTTAGAAAGAGCTGTTGATTATCTAAAAGATAAGGGAATTGCTATTGATGCAAATCCGAATGCAAAAATTTCTGATAGCGAATTTAATATCCTACAAAGCCAATTTGCGGGCGATAAGGGGAATAAGGAAGCTTCTAAAGAGGTAGGAGAAGAGAAAAGAAAAGAAAAGGAAGCTTTACGTGTTGAGCGTGAGAAAGAAATTGAGGACAAACGCAGGCAAGACGAAGAGCGCCAAAAACAACAGGAAATTATAAAAGCGAAAGCTGTTGTGACCGGACCTGTTCAGGTAGGTAAGATAGATTTAAATCCGAAAAAACCTGTTGCTGTTCCTACTCCTTCAGAGGAGCCGGTTAAAGCCAAAACTGAAGAACCAAAAGTTGTCAGTCAAGCGGAAGTTGAAAAACCAATCCAAAAAGTTGAGGTTAAATCTGAAGCGCCGGTAACTCAAGACAAAGTAGAAAAACCTATTATTACTGAGAAAAAAGAAGTTAAAGCTGAAAGTCCAAAAACTGCACAAGAACCAGTTGTTGCAACTGATCCTGAAACTGCTGAAGAGACTATCACTACACAGTATCAAAAATTATCTGGAACGACTCTTACAGGACAAACAATTGATTTGTCTCAATTTAATAAGCCTAAGAAAAAGAAAGAAGATCCAAAGATAACTCCTAATAAACCGGGTGCTCCGGGTGCAAACAATAACGCTAACAAAAATAAGCGTAAGAGAATTGCTCCTAAGCCAGGCACTCCTGGCGCACCAAGAACTGCTACAGGAAATGCTCCGGGAACTCCAAATCCTAATAAAATTACGCCAAATACTGGTGGTGGAGGTTTTAATGCTAACAGAAGTGCAAGACCTGGTTTTGTCAAAGGAAATCGCCCTGCAATTGTAGCTAAAGTTGAGCCAACTGAAGAAGAAGTAAAAAACCAAATTAGAGAGACTCTTGAAAAACTTCAGGGTAAAGGAGGGAAATCTAAAGCTGCTAAATACAGAAGAGATAAAAGAGATACGCACCGTCAAAAATCTGATGAAGAGCAAAGAGCACTTGACGAAGGAAGTAAAACGATTAAAGTTACTGAATTTGTTACTGTAGGTGAAATTGCCATCATGATGGATGTGCCGATTACTAAAGTAATTGGAACGTGTATGTCGCTTGGTATCATGGTAACAATGAATCAGCGTTTAGATGCTGAAACATTAACTATCGTAGCAGATGAATTTGGTTACGAAGTGGAGTTTATCACTGTTGATATCGAAGAAGCTATTGAGGTAGTAGAAGATAAAGAAGAGGACTTAGTAGTTAGAGCGCCAATTGTTACTGTAATGGGACACGTAGATCATGGTAAAACATCTTTACTGGATTATATTCGTAAAGAAAATGTTATTGCTGGTGAGTCTGGAGGTATTACGCAGCACATTGGAGCTTACGGAGTAACATTAGATAACGGTCAAAAAATCGCATTCTTAGATACGCCGGGTCACGAGGCGTTTACCGCGATGCGTGCACGTGGAGCTCAGGTTACCGATATCGCTATTATTGTTGTAGCCGCGGATGATGATATCATGCCACAAACAAAAGAAGCAATTTCTCACGCACAAGCTGCGGGAGTGCCAATCATATTTGCAATCAATAAAATTGATAAGCCAAATGCTAATGTTGAGAAAATCAAAGAGCGTTTAGCAAGCATGAATTTACTTGTTGAAGACTGGGGTGGAAAAATTCAATCACATGATATTTCTGCAAAAGTTGGAACAGGTGTAAAAGAATTATTGGAGAAAGTATTATTAGAGGCTGAGATTTTAGATTTGAAATCAAATCCAAACAAAGCTGCACAGGGAACTGTAGTTGAGGCTTTCTTAGATAAAGGAAAAGGATACGTTTCTACAATTTTAGTTCAACACGGAACTTTAAGAGTTGGAGATTATATGCTGGCTGGAAAGCATCATGGTAAAATTAAAGCTATGCATGACGAACGTGGACATATAGTTAAAGAGGCAGGTCCTTCGACTCCGGTATCGGTGTTAGGTTTAGATGGTGCAGCAACTGCAGGTGATAAATTTAATGTTTTTGAAGACGAAAAAGAAGCAAAACAAATTGCCTCTAAACGTTCTCAATTAATGCGTGAACAATCTGTACGTACACAACGTCATATTACGCTTGACGAAATCGGTCGTCGTATTGCACTTGGTCAGTTTAAAGAATTAAACGTAATCCTTAAAGGAGACGTAGATGGGTCTGTTGAGGCATTATCAGATTCGTTCTCTAAACTTTCTACTGAAGAAATTCAAATTAATATTATTCATAAAGGTGTTGGGGCAATTACTGAAACTGACGTTATGTTGGCTTCTGCTTCTGATGCGATCATTATCGGATTTAATGTTCGTCCGGCCGGAAATGCGAGACAACTTGCAGATAAAGAAGAAATCGATATTCGTTATTATTCTATTATTTACGCTGCTATTGATGACTTGAAAGATGCGATGGAAGGAATGTTAGCTCCTGAAATGAAAGAAGAAATTTTAGGAACTGCAGAAATTCGTGAGATTTTCAAAATTTCTAAAGTAGGCTCAATCGCTGGTTGTATGGTAATGGATGGTAAAATCATGAGAACTTCTAAAATTAGAGTTATTAGAGATGGAGTAGTAGTGCATACAGGTGAACTTGTTGCCTTAAAACGTTTTAAAGATGACGTTAAAGAAGTTTCTAAAGGTTATGATTGCGGTATCCAAATTAAGGGGTATAATGACATCGAAGAAAGAGATGTTATTGAAGCATATCATGAAGTAGCAATCAAGAAGAAGTTGAAATAATTCTTTTATGATAAAATTAAAAGTCTCAATGAAAATTGGGACTTTTTTCGTTTCTAAGATATCTAAACGTTATATAGGAGTAAATATTTGCTTTTAGTATTTTAACATCTGAAATTGATTTAAATTGGCAGATAACGGGTGATGTTTGTGATTTTGATTTTTCTTAATCCTGGGTATAAAAAAGACCACTCTTAAGTGGTCTTTGGAATTTGTTATCCTGAATTTATTTGCTTGGTTTAACAAGGAAAACGCTTTTGTACTTTTTTTTAATTTCGTCTAAATTTCGTTCGGCTTCAATTCGGCTTTTAAAATTTCCAACTAAAACTTTGTAATTTGGAGTATTGAAAATTATAGTTCCATCTATGGGATTAAACTCTCTTTTAAAATTAGATAATGTTTTTTTTGCCTCCTCACTTTTACCGCTAAAAATTTGAATTTTGTAAGTGTCGTTGGTACTAATTGACGTGTTAATTTTACGTTTGTCATTCAGTAATTGCTCAAATTTCGGATCTTGGTTCAAAGTAATATTCTGATCTTGTGCATTAATGTTATATGCTAAACCAAACATGGATAATGATATTAAAAACTTTTTTGACGGGGTTAAAATTCTCATAATGTGATTGTTTTTATACAAAAGTAGTATTTAAAGTTTATATGTGAAATGTTCTTTTTATTTAGAATTGATATAAATTGATATTTAAGACTATTTTAAGGTTTTGAGAATAGCACTTAAATTGTATTTTTGTGCAAGTTTTAAAAGAGGGTATTCGGTTTTAACTTATTTAATATAGAAAAAACCATACCAAAAAATTAGTAGATAATTATTATACTATATGAAAAAGGTGGGTAACCATAATTCGATCTCAAGAAAATTGCTGCTTAGCTTATCGCTAACGCTGATTTTCTCCCTAACTTCATTTGCTCAAGATGCTGCTGCTGCTCCCGCAGCCCCTGAAGCTGCTGCTCCGGCTGCAACTGCAGGAGGTGATCCGGCAAAAGGGAAAGAACTTTTTAATGCAAATTGTGCTGCATGTCACAAATTAGATGCTAAATCAACTGGTCCTGCCTTAAGAGGTGTTGCTGGTAAACATGATATGGCTTGGATCTATAAGTGGGTACACAATAGCTCTGAAGTAATTAAATCAGGCGACCCAGTTGCTGTTAAACTTTTTGAAGAAAACAATAAGTCAGTAATGACTGCTTTTCCTCAATTATCTGAAGGTGATATTGATGATATTATTGCTTATACTTCTGAAGTGAAAGCTGAGCCTGTTACTGGAGCTAATGCTTTGCCGATAGGTCATCAGGAAGGTACAAGTGGAATATCTAATAATATTATTTTAGCCGCACTTGCTCTTGTAATGGCTATTTTAGTTGTAATGTTGTTCATGGTGAACAAAGTTTTGACTAAAATTGCAAGTAATAACGGAATTGTAGTTGCTCCTAAAGAAGCTAGAACTCCAATCTGGAAAGCTTTTGCTAAAAACCAATTTTTAGTATTAGTTACTTCTATATTTTTGCTTTTAGCGAGTGGTTATTTTGTATATGGATTTTTAATGCAGGTTGGTGTGGATCAAAATTATGAGCCAATTCAGCCAATTCACTATTCTCACAAAATTCACGCTGGAGATAATGAGATCAATTGTAAATATTGTCACTCTGCTGCACGTGTAAGTAAAACAGCTGGTATTCCTTCTTTAAATGTTTGTATGAACTGTCATAAAAACATCTCTGAGGTTGCTGAAGCTACCGCTACTCCTGAGCATAGCAAAGCATTTTATGATGGTGAAATTCAAAAATTATATGACGCTGTAGGTTGGGATAAAAGTAAACAATCATATACAGGAAAAACTAAGCCTGTAAAATGGGTTCGTATTCATAATTTACCTGATTTTGTGTATTTTAATCATTCACAGCACGTTACTGTTGCTGGAGTTGAATGTCAGACTTGTCACGGTCCGGTACAGGAATTTGAAATCATGAAGCAATATTCTAAATTAACAATGGGATGGTGTATTGATTGCCATAGAAAAACGGATGTTAAGATGGAAGGAAATGCATACTATGATAAAATTCATGCTGAACTTTCTAAAAAATACGGTGTAGAGAAATTAACTGCAGCGCAAATGGGAGGTTTAGAATGCGGTAAATGCCACTATTAATCGAATTATTAAGATTTTAATATTTATATACAATGTCATCAAACAAAAAATACTGGAAAAGTGTTGAAGAACTAGAAAATAGTTCTATTGTTGAGGCGCTTAGAAATAACGAGTTTGTTGAAGAAATTCCTACTGATGAGTTTTTAGGAAATACAGATGTCTTAGCTTCATCTGGAACTTCACGTCGTGACTTTTTAAAGTACGTAGGGTTTAGTACTGCAGCTGTTACACTTGCTGCATGCGAAGGTCCTGTTCACAAATCGATACCTTATGTTTTACAACCGGAACAAATCATTCCTGGTGTTGCTGATTATTATGCAACAACTGTTTTTGATGGTTTTGATTTTGCTAACTTATTAGTAAAAACTCGAGAGGGTCGTCCAATTAAAATTGAGAACAATACTATTTCTGGAGCTAAATTTTCAGCCAATGCTAGAATTCATGCATCTATTCTATCTTTATATGATAGTATGCGTTTGAAAGAGCCTAAATTGGAAGGAAAAAATAGTAATTGGTCTGCTGTTGATTTGAAAATCAAATCAAGTCTTGCAGAGGCCAAAGTAAAAGGAGGACAAGTAGTATTGTTGACAAATACTTTAGCAAGCCCATCTACTGAAAAGTTGATCGGGGAATTTATTGCTAAAAACCCAAATGCAAAGCATGTTGTTTATGACGCAGTTTCTTCATCTGATGCTTTGGATGCTTTTGAAACAGTTTATGGAGAAAGAGCATTAGTTGATTATGATTTTTCAAAAGCTTCATTAATTGTATCTGTAGGTGCTGATTTCTTAGGAGACTGGCAAGGAGGAGGATATGATGCTGGATATGCAAAAGGACGTATTCCACAAAATGGAAAAATGTCTCGTCATTTTCAGTTTGAATCAAACATGACATTATCCGGAGCAGCAGCTGATAAGCGTGTTCCAATGACTGTATCTGATCAAAAACAAGCTTTAGTTCAAATATACAATATTGTTGTAGGTGGTTCTGTTCCTGTTTCTTTAGAAGGGGCTTATAAAGCGGAAGCTGTTAAAGCAGCCCAACAATTAAAAGCGGCCGGTTCAAAAGGGGTTTTAGTATCTGGAATTGAAGATAAAAATGCTCAATTATTAGTTTTTGCTATTAATCAAAGATTGTCTAGTGAAGCTTTTAATACTGCTGGATCAAGACAAATTAGAAAAGGATCAAATGCGGTTGTATCTCAATTAATAAAAGACATGAATGCTGGCAGTGTTCATACTTTAATCATGAGTGGAATTAATCCTGTTTATACATTAGCTGATTCAGCTTCTTTTGTATCTGGATTGAAAAAAGTAAAAACTTCGGTTGCTTTCTCTTTAAAAGAGGATGAAACTGCATCTATTACTACAGTTGCTGCTCCTGCGCCACATTATTTAGAATCTTGGGGAGATGTTGAAATAACCAAAGGAACTTATAGTTTAACTCAGCCAACTATTCGTCCTATATTTAATACTAAACAATTTCAAGAAATTTTATTATCATTAAATGGTTTTGTTGGAAATTTCTATGATTATCTAAAAGCCAATTCGGCTGAGATTATTGCAGGATCTTCTTGGAATAAAGTTTTACACGATGGCGTTTTTGTAGTTGGTTCTACTGCTTTATCTGGTGGTTCTTTTGATTATGCTGCTGCGGCTAATGCAGTTTCTAAGTCAAGATCTGCTGGAGATTTCGAATTAGTATTATATACTAAAACGGGTATGGGTGATGGTCAACAGGCAAATAACCCTTGGTTACAGGAATTTCCGGATCCTATCACAAGAGTTTCTTGGGATAATTATATAACTATTTCTAATGCTGATGCTAAGAAGCTTGATTTAACAAATGAAATTGTTGCAAATGGTGGTTTGAATGGTAGTTATGCTACAATTACTACTGCTGATGGTGCTAAGTTAGAAAACGTTCCGGTAATAGTTCAGCCGGGTCAAGCTGTTGGTACAGTTGGTTTAGCTGTAGGTTATGGTCGTAAAGCGGCTTTAAAAGATGAAATGCAGGTGGGTTTAAATGCCTATGCTTTATATAAAAACTTTAATAGTGTTCAATCTGTATCTATTGCAAAAGCAAATGGAGTTCATGAGTTTGCTTGTGTTCAAGGTCAGAAAACATTAATGGGTAGGGGAGATATTATAAAAGAAACTACTCTTAAAACGTTCAATGAAGAAGATGCTGAACATTGGAATGAAAAGCCAATGGTATCATTAGATCATCAAGAGGTTGAAGCTACAACTGTTGATTTATGGGAGTCTTTTGATCGTTCTACTGGTCATCATTTTAATCTTTCTATTGACTTAAATGCTTGTACAGGATGTGGAGCATGTGTTATTGCTTGTCATGCTGAAAACAACGTTCCTGTTGTTGGTAAAGCCGAGGTAAGAAGAAGTCGTGATATGCACTGGTTGCGTATTGACAGATATTATTCTTCTGAAAGTACTTTTGAAGGTGATAATGAAAGAAAAGAGAATATTGCTGGTTTATCTAGTTCATTATCTACATTTAATGAAATGGAAAAAGCTGGAGAAAATCCACAAGTAGCATTTCAGCCTGTAATGTGTCAACACTGTAATCACGCACCATGTGAAACAGTTTGTCCTGTTGCTGCAACATCTCATGGACGTGAAGGTCAGAACCACATGGCATATAACAGATGTGTGGGTACTCGTTATTGTGCAAACAACTGTCCATATAAAGTACGTCGTTTTAACTGGTTCTTGTATAACAAAAACAGTGAATTCGATTATCACATGAATGACGATTTAGGACGTATGGTATTAAATCCTGATGTAAACGTTCGTTCTCGTGGAGTTATGGAAAAATGTTCTATGTGTATTCAAATGACACAAGCAACTAAGTTAAAAGCTAAAAATGAAGGTCGACCAGTTGCTGATGGCGAGTTTCAGACAGCCTGTTCTAATGCTTGTTCTTCTGGAGCAATGATATTTGGTGATGTTAATGATATTGAAAGTAAAGTAGCTAAATTAGCGGCTGATGAAAGATCATATCACTTGTTAGAGCATGTAGGAACAAAACCTAATGTGGTTTACCATGTTAAAGTTAGAAATACTTAGTAAATTATTAATTAGAAACAATATAAAGGATTATGTCGTCTCACTACGAAGCACCCATTAGAAAACCTTTAGTTATAGGTGATAAATCTTATCACGATGTAACAGTAGATGTAGCTGCACCTGTTGAGGGGCCTGCAAACAAACAATGGTGGATTGTATTTTCAATCGCATTAATAGCCTTCCTTTGGGGGTTAGGTTGTATCATTTACACCGTATCTACCGGTATCGGAACATGGGGATTAAATAAAACAGTTGGTTGGGCCTGGGATATCACAAACTTCGTTTGGTGGGTTGGTATTGGTCATGCTGGAACATTAATTTCTGCGGTATTATTACTTTTCCGTCAACGTTGGAGAATGGCTATTAACCGTTCTGCAGAAGCAATGACTATCTTTTCGGTAGTTCAGGCAGGTCTATTTCCAATTATTCACATGGGACGTCCATGGTTGGCATACTGGGTTTTACCTATTCCAAATCAGTTTGGATCTTTATGGGTAAACTTTAATTCACCATTGCTTTGGGACGTATTCGCAATTTCAACATATCTTTCGGTATCATTAGTTTTCTGGTGGACTGGTTTATTACCTGATTTTGCAATGCTAAGAGATAGAGCAATAACACCTTTTAATAAAAGAGTATATTCAATCCTGAGTTTTGGATGGAGCGGTAGAGCGAAAGATTGGCAGCGTTTTGAAGAAGTATCTTTAGTATTAGCTGGTTTGGCTACGCCTCTTGTACTTTCTGTACACACGATTGTATCTATGGACTTTGCTACCTCAGTTATTCCTGGATGGCATACAACAATTTTCCCTCCATACTTTGTTGCTGGAGCGGTTTTCTCTGGATTTGCGATGGTAAACACATTGTTGATCGTTATGAGAAAAGTTTCTAACCTTGAAGCGTATATCACATTACAACATATTGAATTAATGAATATCATTATTATGATTACTGGTTCTATTGTTGGTGTGGCATATATCACTGAGTTATTTGTAGCTTGGTATTCAGGAGTAGAGTATGAGCAATATGCATTCTTAAACAGAGCTACGGGACCTTACTGGTGGGCATATTGGTCAATGATGACTTGTAACGTTTTCTCTCCACAATTTATGTGGTTTAAAAAATTAAGAACAAGTATCATGTTCTCATTCATCATTTCGATAGTGGTAAACATTGGAATGTGGTTTGAAAGATTTGTAATTATTGTAACTTCTTTACATAGAGATTACCTTCCATCTTCTTGGACAATGTTCTCACCAACATTTGTAGATATTGGAATTTTCATCGGAACAATTGGTTTCTTCTTTGTATTGTTTTTATTATACTCTAGAACATTCCCAGTTATTGCTCAAGCAGAGGTAAAAACAATTTTGAAAGGAACAGGAGATAATTACATTAGAGAAAGAGCAAATAAAGATTCACATCATGAGTAATAAAGTAATATACGCCATTTATAATGACGATGATATTTTGATGGATGCAGTAAAGAAAACCAGAGCTGCTCATCATCATATTGAAGAGGTTTTTACTCCATTCCCGGTTCACGGATTGGATAAAGCAATGGGTTTAACGCCAACAAGATTAGCAATTTGTGCTTTTTTATATGGATGTGTTGGTATTTCTTTTGCAACATTTATGATGAGTTATATAATGATTCATGACTGGCCACAAGATATTGGAGGTAAACCAAGTTTTAGTTTCATCCAGAATATGCCATCTTTCGTGCCAATTATGTTTGAGATGACTGTATTTTTTGCTGCTCACTTAATGGTAATCACTTTTTATATGAGAAGTAGATTATGGCCATTTAAGCAAGCTGAAAATCCTGATGTAAGAACAACAGATGACCATTTTTTAATGGAAGTTGCTGTAAGTGATAATGAAGCTGAACTAGTTTCTTTTTTCGAAAGTACAGGAGCTGTTGAAGTTAAAGTAATTGAAAAGAATTAATTGTAGCTATGAAAAGGATATATAAAATAACACTTTTAGTTGGTATAACTATTTTAGTTTCATCTTGCCACAATAATTCGGCACCAAACTATCAGTATTTCCCAAATATGTATGAATCTGTAGGATATGAAACATATTCTGAAGCTTCTGTATTTAAAGGCGGAAAAGAAGGACAACTTCCTGTAGAAGGAACTATTAATAGAGGTTTTGAACCTTATGAATACCCAAATACAACTGCTGGTTATGAATTGGCTAAAGCTAATTTAAAATCACCTTTGAGTGAAGAAGAAAGAAATTCTGGAAAAGGAAAAGAACTTTTCGAAATTTATTGTATCAGTTGTCATGGTGCAGCTGGAAACGGTAAAGGTAAATTGGTTGAAAGAGAAAAATTTCTTGGAGTACCTAGCTATAAAGACAGAGTAATTACTGAAGGAAGTATCTTTCATGTTGAAACTTATGGTTTAAATGCAATGGGTTCTCATGCCAATCAATTAAGTGCCCACGAACGTTGGTTAGTTGCTGACTATGTTCTAAAACTAAAAAGCCAATTATAATTGTTGAACAAACTGATCGTAATAGATATGTATACATTTTCAAGTAAATTAAAAACTTTTTCTATCATCCTAATGGCTCTTGGTATATTAGGAATTGGATATGGTTTTTTAACTGCTCCTAAAAATATTGAAGAGGTAGAAACTCTTCTTGCAAAAGAATCATCTGAGCATGGTGGAGGACATGGTGAAGCTGCAGCAGCTCATCATGAAGAATCTACAGCATTAGCACATCATGAGGAAACATCTGAAGCCCATACTGAGGAAGTTAAAGCGGTTCATTCTGAAGTTATTGTAGATAATGATTCAGTTGTTGCAAATAATGATTCAGTTATTGCAAAAGAGGAAATTACTCATGAAATAAAATCTGAAGAATCACATGAAACTGCAGTTGCACATGAAGTAAAAGAGGACAAACATGACGTATCTCATGAGCATGATCCTAAAGCACATACTGAACACGTTTTACACCAATTACAAAACAAGCCTTGGTCTGCTTTGTACGTCGCTTGTATTTTCTTTTTATTGCTTTCGATGGGAGTTTTAGCTTTCTATGCTATTCAACAAGTTGCTCAGGCAGGTTGGTCTCCGGTCTTATTTAGAGTTATGCAGGGAATCACAGCTTATTTACCAGTGGGTTCTATAATTTTCTTTATTCTTTTGATTCTTTGCGGATTACACTTTAATCATATATTTGTTTGGTTAGGAGAAGGGGTTACAGATCCGAATAGCCCAAATTATGATGCTATCATTGCAGGTAAGGCTGGCTACTTAAATTTTCCTTTCTGGATTTTTAGAGCTGCTTTGTTTTTGATAGGTTGGAATTTATATCGTCATTTTTCTAGAAAAAACTGTTTAGCTCAGGATGAAGCTAATGATGATCTATATTACAAAAAGAACTTTAAGATGTCTGCGGGATTCTTAGTTTTCTTTATTGTTTCTGAGTCTATTATGTCTTGGGATTGGATTATGTCATTTGACCCACACTGGTTCAGTACTTTATTTGGATGGTATGTATTTGCTTCTTTCTTTGTAAGTGGTATTACATCTATCGCATTAGTAACGATCTACCTAAAATCTAAAGGATATTTAGAATATGTAAACACAAGCCACATTCATGATTTAGCTAAATTTATGTTTGGTATTAGTATTTTTTGGACTTATTTATGGTTCTCTCAATTTATGTTGATCTGGTACGCAAATATTCCAGAAGAGGTTACTTATTTCATTACAAGGATCCAATTATATAATCTGCCTTTCTTTGGAGCAGTAGTTATGAATTTTGTTTTCCCATTATTGATATTGGTTAACACTGATTTTAAACGTCTTAACTGGGTTATTATAATGGCTGGAATTGTTATCTTATTAGGGCATTATGTTGATTTCTTTAATATGATTATGCCAGGAACAGTAGGTGATAGATGGTTTATTGGAGTTTCTGAGATTGCATCTATTCTTTTCTTCTTAGGTTTGTTTATTTTCGTAGTGTTTACTGCCTTGAGTAAATCTCCTTTGTTAGCAAAAAGAAATCCTTTCATAGAAGAAAGTAAACATTTTCATTATTAATATTTAAAGAAATAAACAGATGACAAGTTTGTTGGTAATTGTAGTTTTAGTTTTATTAGCAGTTGCATTGTGGCAATTGACCAAGATATTTGATCTTACTCAGGTAGGGGTTTCTTCGGACAATTCGCAAGTTGCATCAGATAATGATAATAATGTTCAGGGATATATTATGTTTGGCTTTTTAGCTTTCATTTATATCTTCACAATTTATGGCTTACTAAAGTGGGGTAATTTAGCACTTCATACACCAGCTTCTGAGCACGGTGTTTTAGTAGACAGTTTAATGAATATTACTTGGGTATTGATTTTTACAGTACAAGTTATTACACAAGGTTTATTATACTGGTTTTCTTTTAAATATAAAGGGAATAAAGATAAAAAAGCATTGTTTTTTGCTGATAGTAATAAACTAGAAGCAATCTGGAGTATTATTCCATCTGTTGTTTTAGCTGTTTTGATTCTTTATGGATTGTACGCATGGAACAATATCATGTTTGTTGATAAAGATGAAGATGTAATAGAAATTGAATTATACGCTCAACAATTTAAATGGACTGCAAGATATGCTGGTGCAGATAATACTTTAGGAAAAGCAAACGTAAGATTGATTCAGGGTATAAACACTTTAGGTGTTGATATGTCAGATAAAAATTCTGAGGATGATATTGTAGTTTCTGAATTACATATACCAAAAGGAAAAAAAGTACATTTTAAAATGCGTTCTCAAGATGTATTACACTCAGCTTATTTTCCTCATTTTAGAGCGCAGATGAACTGTGTGCCAGGAATGGTTACTGAGTTTGCTTTTGTGCCAACCTATACGACTGCTGAATATAGAGAGTTACCTTTTATGGTTGAGAAAGTTTCTAATATTAATAAACTTAGAGCAGAAAAAAGTATTGAGTTAGTTGCTAAAGGTGGTACTGCTTTAGATCCTTATACATTTGATTATTTATTATTATGTAATAAAATTTGTGGAGCTTCTCATTATAACATGCAAATGAAAGTTGTAGTTGATACTCCAGAAGATTATAAAAAATGGTTAAGCGAAAAAACAACATTAGCTCAGGATATTAAAGCCGCTGCGGCTGCTGAAAAACCAGCTGGAGGAGTTGAGGCTACAGACACTATTTCTAAAGTTCAGGATACTGTTAATACAGTAATTGATACTGTTAAGGCGGTTGTAGCTAAAGTTGCTATGAAATAAATATTATTAAGAAAATTTAAAGTATACATATATGTCAGCAGAAGCGCACGATCACGATCACGGACACGATCATCACGAGCACGAACATCATCATAAAGACACTTTCATTACTAAATATATTTTTAGTATTGATCACAAAATGATTGCTAAACAATACTTGATTACTGGTATTGTTATGGGAGTAATTGGTATTGCAATGTCCTTGCTTTTCAGAATGCAATTGGCTTGGCCAGAAGAGTCTTTCAAGATATTTAATGTTTTATTAGGAGATAAATTTGCACCTGATGGTGTAATGGCAAATGATATTTATTTAGCCTTAGTTACAATTCACGGTACTATAATGGTATTCTTTGTATTGACTGCTGGTTTGAGTGGAACTTTTAGTAACTTGCTTATTCCTCTTCAAATTGGAGCACGAGATATGGCTTCCGGATTTATGAATATGATTTCATACTGGTTGTTTTTCTTATCTGCAGTAATTATGTTAAGCTCATTATTTGTTGAAGCTGGACCAGCTTCTGCAGGTTGGACAATCTATCCTCCATTAAGTGCCTTACCACAAGCTATTCCAGGCTCTGGAGCAGGTATGACTTTATGGTTAGTTTCGATGGCAATATTTATCGCATCCTCTTTGATGGGTTCTTTGAATTATATTGTTACTGTAATCAACTTAAGAACTAAAGGAATGTCTATGACAAGACTTCCACTTACAATCTGGACATTTTTCGTAACAGCTATTATTGGAGTTATTTCCTTTCCGGTTTTATTATCAGCTGCATTATTATTGATTTTTGATAGAAGTTTTGGTACTTCATTCTTCTTATCTGATATTTATATTGCAGGAGAGGTTTTACATTACCAAGGTGGTTCACCAGTTTTATTCGAGCATTTATTTTGGTTCTTAGGACACCCTGAAGTATATATTGTAATTTTACCAGCAATGGGTCTTGTTTCTGAAATTATGGCTACAAATTCTCGTAAACCAATTTTTGGATACAGAGCGATGATTATGTCAGTTCTTGCAATTGCATTTTTATCAACAATTGTTTGGGGTCACCATATGTTCCTTTCAGGAATGAATCCTTTCTTAGGATCTGTATTTACTTTTACTACATTATTAATTGCAATTCCATCTGCTGTAAAAGCATTCAACTGGATTACAACTTTGTGGAAAGGTAACTTACAATTCAATCCAGCAATGTTATTTTCTATCGGTATGGTTTCTACCTTCATCACTGGAGGTTTAACAGGAATCATTTTAGGAGATAGTACTTTAGACATTAACGTTCATGATACTTATTTTGTAATTGCTCACTTCCACCTAGTAATGGGTATATCTGCACTTTACGGGATGTTTGGTGGTATCTACCACTGGTTTCCTAAAATGTATGGAAGAATGTTGAATAAAAACTTAGGTTATATTCACTTTTGGGTAACTGCAGTTTGTGCTTATGGAGTATTCTTTCCAATGCACTTTATTGGATTAGCTGGTTTACCAAGACGTTACTATACTAATACGAACTTTCCACTATTTGATGATTTACAAAATGTGAATGTTTTAATTACAACATTTGCTCTTGTAGGAGGTGCGTTCCAATTAGTATTCTTGTACAACTTCTTTAGTAGTATTTTCTACGGAAAGAAAGCTATACAGAATCCTTGGAAGTCAACAACATTAGAGTGGACAACTCCAGTAGAACATATTCACGGTAACTGGCCAGGTGAAATTCCTCATGTATATCGTTGGCCATATGACTACAGTAACCCAAATCATGATGTAGATTTTGTACCACAAAATGTACCGATGAAAGAAGGTGAAGAAGTTTTACACCACTAAAAATATTTCAAAAAAGACTATCATTTCGATAGTCTTTTTTATTTTAGTTAAAGTTTTATCCGTTCAATTTTACTGTTTTACAAAATGATTACTTTGTATATCTTTGTAAGATGAACGAAAATTTAGATCCTACTACAAACGGATACAATCCAGAAGAACTTGATCTTGAAAAAAGATTGCGTCCACTGTCATTTGATGATTTTGCAGGACAAGATCAGGTTTTAGAAAATCTGAAGGTTTTTGTCGCTGCTGCTAATCAACGTGGAGAAGCACTTGATCATACGCTTTTTCACGGACCTCCAGGACTTGGAAAAACCACTCTGGCCAATATTTTAGCAAATGAACTTGAAGTTGGAATAAAAATTACTTCCGGACCTGTTTTAGATAAACCGGGTGACTTAGCAGGTTTGCTTACAAACCTAGACGAAAGAGATGTTTTGTTTATTGATGAAATTCATCGTTTAAGTCCAATTGTGGAAGAATATTTATATTCGGCAATGGAAGATTTCAAAATTGATATTATGATTGAATCGGGTCCAAATGCCCGAACCGTTCAAATAAATTTAAATCCTTTCACATTAATTGGTGCCACAACACGTTCAGGACTACTTACTGCTCCAATGCGAGCTCGTTTTGGAATATCATCCCGATTACAATATTATACTACTGAACTTTTGACAACCATAGTCGAAAGAAGTTCTTCTATACTTAAAATGCCAATTTCGCTTGATGCTGCTATAGAAATTGCCGGACGAAGCCGTGGTACACCTCGTATAGCGAATGCCTTATTAAGAAGGGTTCGTGATTTTGCACAAATAAAAGGCAATGGAACTATCGATCTTGAAATTGCTCGTTACGCTCTTAAAGCACTTAATGTTGATGCTCATGGTTTAGATGAAATGGATAACAAGATATTGTTAACTATTATTAATAAATTTAAAGGTGGTCCAGTTGGGCTTTCGACTTTGGCAACAGCAGTTTCTGAAAGCAGTGAAACAATTGAAGAAGTTTATGAACCTTTTTTAATTCAGGAAGGATTTATTATGCGCACGCCTCGTGGACGTGAAGTTACTGATAAAGCCTATAAACATTTAGGAAAAATAAACACAAACATTCAAGGCGGGTTATTTTAATTTATTATCGATGTCTGAGAATAAAAAATATAATTATCCAAATAGACTTTCCATATTGAGATTCTTTTTGGATGCTGAAGGTGTGCGTAAAAACCCTATTCCGTTTCATAAAAGATATTTTGAAAAATTTGGGGATTCATTTTCTCTTAAAATCGGTAATTCTAAGCATATCATTTTATCCAGGGATAATGAAATTGCACAATATATATTGCAGAAGAATCAGAAGAATTATCACAAATCTAGGTTTCAATCTGTTTATCTTTCAAAGTATTTAGGACATGGACTCTTAACTGTGGATGGAGATTTCTGGTTAAAACAAAGAAGGCTTATTCAGCCTGCTTTTCATAAACAAAAAATGAATCAGTTAGTCGAGAATATGAATCGAACAATTGTTTCAGAACTGGATTGTTTAGTTGAAGAAGAATCGGTTGATCTTTTTCCTGTAATGAGCAAGCTGGCTTTTAATGTTGTGGCCAAGTCTCTATTTGAACTTTCTATTTCTGAAGAAAAGCTAAATCGTATAAAATTCATTATTGAAGAAGTTCAGAATTTTTTAATCAAAGAAATTAGGCTTCCTCATAAAGCATGGTGGTTTTCTTTAAGCGGACAAGTTAAAAAACACTTGAAATTAGCTCAGGAGAATAATCTTATTATTAAAGAAATTATAGAAGAAAGGACCGCTTCCCGAAAAGAAGTTAATGATTTACTTAATATGCTTCTAGAAACCAGATATGAATATACTGGAGAAGGAATGTCCATACAGCAATTAATAGATGAAATAAAAATTATTTTCATTGCCGGACATGAAACAACTGCAAATGCACTGACTTTTACTTTTTACCTTTTAGGAAAATACCCTGAAGTACAGGAAAAGGTATTTCAGGAAATTATTGAAATTGAATCCACAACAAATGATCTTGTTGAGCAATTACAGAAAATGACTTATTTAAATGCTGTTTTAAATGAATCGATGCGTTTATACCCACCAGCATGGATTACTGACAGACAGAATGTAGCGGATGATACTATTGGTCAGTTTTATATAAAGAAAGGAACATTAATTGGAGTTTCTTTTTATGAACTGCATCGTAATCCTAAATATTGGGAAAATCCAAATGAGTTTAATCCGGAGCGATTTCTTGGTGAACAAAAAAAACATTCGATGCAATATTTTTATCCTTTTGGGGCTGGACCAAGAATGTGTATTGGAACTGGGTTTGCTATTTACGAAATGTGTCTGACATTATCTTATATCGTAAAAAAATATGTGATTAAATCAAGTAAAACTGAAATTGAGTTTAATCCGTTAATTACTTTAAAACCTGTTGGAGCAGAAGTTTTATTTTCTAAAAGATGAGTATTAATTCTAAAGAGACATATTCGAAATTTATTAAATCTGAAGCAAAACGACTTGGTTTTCTTTCTTGCGGAATATCCAAAGCAGGATTTCTGGAAGAAGAAGCGCCGAGGCTTGAAAAATGGTTAAAAAATAATCACAACGGTCAAATGGCTTATATGGAAAACCATTTTGACAAACGCCTTGACCCAACACTATTAGTTGATGATGCCAAAAGTGTGATATCACTTTTACTAAATTATTATCCTTCTGAAATTCAAAACAATGAAAGCTTTAAGATCTCCAAATATGCATATGGACAGGATTATCATTTTGTCATTAAAGAAAAGCTGAAAGAATTTCTTCATTCTATTCAGTCCACTATAGGAGATGTTTCAGGTCGGGCTTTTGTGGATTCTGCACCTGTTTTAGATAAAGCATGGGCGGCTAAAAGCGGTTTGGGCTGGATTGGAAAAAACAGCAATCTGTTAACTCAAAAAGTAGGCTCTTTTTACTTTATTGCAGAACTTATTTTAGACCTTGATTTAGAATACGACCATGCAACAACTGACCATTGTGGTTCGTGTACTGCCTGTATTGATGCCTGTCCAACACAAGCAATAGTTGCTCCTTACGTTGTAGATGGAAGTAAATGCATTTCATATTACACAATTGAACTAAAAGAAAATATTCCTTATGAGATGAAAGGTAAATTCGATGAATGGATGTTTGGCTGTGATACCTGTCAGGATGTTTGCCCCTGGAATCGGTTTTCAAAATCACATTCAGAACCGTTGTTTAATCCAAACCCTGAGTTGCTTTCGTTTTCCAAAAAAGATTGGATTGAAATTACGGAAGAAACGTTCCGTACAGTTTTTAAAAATTCTCCTGTCAAAAGAACCAAATTTGATGGTCTAAAAAGAAATATTAAGTTTTTAGAATAATTTGGATAAATTACTTTTTTGCAATATTTCAATCACATTGTATCTTCAAGAAGAAAGGTTGACTTTTTCACAATAAAAAGTGATGAATCATTCTTTTCTTTATTGGAATCTTTTGAAATGGTTAAAAGTGTTGTATTATATTAAAAATGAAATGGTTATGTGTTAAAAAATATGTGTACTTGTTTTTTGTATGCTATTTTTTTTAACTTTATAATCCTAAAATTTTTCAGATATGACTGTAAATCAAATACTAAACGCAAAGGGGAAAAATGTTTATTCCGTACTTTCAACGACAACTGTTTACGAAGCACTAAAAGTAATGGGGCAAAAAAATATAGGTGCTATTCTTATTATTGATGGTTCTGAATTAAAAGGAATTTTGTCTGAAAGGGATTATGCACGAAAAATTGTTTTGAAAGATAAATCTTCAAAAGAAACTTTCGTTCATGAAATCATGGAAAGCACTGTTTTTACGGTGAAACTTTCTGATAACTTAGAAGACTGCATGGAACTTATGAGTACAAAAAGAATAAGACACCTCCCGGTTTTAGAAGACGAGATTGTTGTAGGTATTATTTCGATAAGTGATGTCGTAAAAGCGATTATCGAACTGCAAAAAGACACTATCAATCATCTCAATTCTTATATTTCGCAATAACGATTTAAAAAATAAAATTTTAGAAATAGTCCAAAAATACATTGGGCTATTTTTTTTATGATGTATTCAAATATTTTTTAGGGAAAAGAATACTCAAAAAAGGGCTGTTTTAAACCAAGTCTTATATCTTTGTAAGGCAAATAAAAGCGAAAAACGAATGAATAAAGAGACTAAAAGAAGAGAAGCGTTACTATATCATGCAGAACCGACTCCAGGGAAAATTCAAGTAGTTCCAACTAAAAAATATGCAACCCAAAGAGATTTATCTTTGGCTTATTCGCCAGGAGTTGCTGAACCATGCTTAGAAATTGAAAAAAACATTGAGGATGTTTATAAATATACAGCTAAAGGAAATTTGGTTGCCGTAATATCAAACGGAACTGCTGTTCTGGGATTAGGAGATATTGGCCCTGAAGCTTCAAAACCAGTAATGGAAGGAAAAGGATTGTTGTTTAAAATTTTCTCTGATATTGATGTCTTTGATATTGAAATTGGGACAAAAGATGTTGAAGAGTTTATTCAGACCGTTAAAAATATTGCCCCAACTTTTGGAGGAATTAATTTAGAAGATATTAAAGCACCTGAATCTTTTGAAATAGAAAGAAGATTGGTTGAAGAGTTGGATATCCCGGTTATGCACGATGATCAGCATGGTACAGCTATTATTTCTTCTGCAGCCTTAATTAATGCGCTTGAATTGGCTGGAAAAAAGGCAGAAGATGTAAGAGTAATAGTTTCAGGTGCAGGTTCTGCAGCGATAGCCTGTACTGATTTATATGTTTTATTAGGTGTTAAGGTAGAGAATATTTTAATGTTTAACAGTAAAGGACTTTTAACAAAAGATAATCCTGCTTTATCAGAATTACAGATGAAATACGCAGTGGATGGCTCCAAAATTGAGCTTGACGAAGCTGTAAAAGGTGCTGATGTTTTTATAGGACTATCTTCAGGAAATATTATGTCTGCAGAAATGTTATTGACAATGGCGGATAATCCGATCGTTTTTGCAATGGCAAATCCAAATCCTGAAATTGATTATAACTTAGCCGTAGAAACCCGTAAAGATGTCATTATGGCTACAGGTCGTTCAGATTTTCCTAATCAAGTAAATAATGTTTTAGGTTTTCCATATATTTTTAGAGGAGCGCTTGACGTAAGGGCTACCAAAATTAACGAAGAAATGAAAATGGCTGCTGTAAAGGCTTTAGCTGTTTTAGCAAAAGAACCCGTACCAGAGCAGGTTAATGTAGCTTACGGTGCAACAAAATTAGGTTTTGGTCAGGAATATATTATTCCAAAACCATTTGATCCAAGATTAATTACAGTTGTAGCGCCTGCTGTTGCAAAAGCAGCAATGGAGTCTGGAGTAGCAAAAAATCCAATTACTGATTGGGCTGCTTACGAAGATATGCTTCTTGAGCGCATGGGTAATGATAATAAAATGGTACGTTTGATTACAAATCGTGCTAAATTAAATCCTAAGCGAGTTGTTTTTGCAGAAGCCGATCATCTAAATGTATTGAAAGCAGCTCAAATTGTTTTTGAGGACGGAATTGGTATTCCAGTTTTATTGGGGAATAAAGAAATTATTTTAGAGCTCAAAGAAGAATTAGGTTTTGATGCAGATATTGAAATTATTGATCCTAAAATTAAAGAAGAAGAGCAAAGGCTAGAAAGGTTTGCAAAATCCTATTGGTCAACCAGAGAAAGACGTGGTATTTCATTATTGGATGCTCAAAAATTAATGCGAGAGAGAAACTATTTTGCAGCCATGATGGTTAATGAAGGTGAAGCTGATGCTTTGGTTACAGGTTATTCCCGCAGCTATCCGACGGTTTTAAAACCTATGTTACAATTAATTGATAAAGCACAAGGCGCTTCACTCGTGGCAACAGCAAACATGATGATGACGGCGCGTGGACCAATGTTTTTATCTGATACAGCCATTAGCATAAATCCTTCAGCGGAAGATTTGATTAACATTGCTGTTATGACTGCAAAAACAGCAAAAATGTTTGGTATAGAGCCTGTTATTGCAATGGTTTCTTATTCGAATTTTGGCTCTTCGACCAATCAAAATGCTTCAAAAGTAAGGGAAGCAGTTGCTTTTTTACATAAAAATTATCCAGACATGATTGTAGATGGAGAAATCCAGGCCGATTTTGCTCTGAATCCAGAAATGCTTCAGGAAAAATTTCCATTCTCAAAATTAGCTGGTAAAAAAGTAAATACGCTCATTTTTCCTAATCTTGACTCTGCAAATATTACATATAAGCTGCTAAAAGAATTATATAAAGTAAATTCTATTGGCCCAATCATGATGGGAATGGGCAAGCCGGTTCACATTTTTCAATTAGGTGCCAGTGTAGAGGAAATGGTAAATATGGCAGCGATTGCTGTTATTGATGCTCAGGAAAAAGAATCAAAGAAAAATAAGCTGGCTTAAATAACAGATGACACAAGGTGTTGTTAATATTGTCTTAATTTTATTATATTTGGCACCACAAATAATATTATGATAGCACATTTGCAAGGAAAATTAGTAGAGAAAAATCCAACAGAAGTTGTAATTGATTGTGGAGGGGTAGGATATCAGGTAAATATCTCTTTGCATACTTTTTCGTTAATTCCAAATACTGATTTTATAAAATTATATACGCATCTTCTAATCAAGGAAGATGCGCATACCTTATATGGTTTTGCCGAAAAATCTGAAAGAGAAATATTTAGAATGTTATTATCTGTTTCTGGTATTGGTGCAAATATTGCCAGAACCATGCTGTCTTCTATTGAACCAAGGCAAATTATAAATGCAATTGCTTCAGGAGATGTAGGTATTATTCAGTCTATTAAAGGAATCGGTAATAAAACGGCCCAAAGAGTCATACTTGATTTGAAAGAAAAAGTTTTAAAATTATATGATTTAGATGAAGTTTCTGTTGTTCAAAACAATACAAATCGAGATGAAGCGTTATCTGCTTTAGAGGTTTTAGGTTTTGTTAGAAAAACATCGGAGAAAGTTGTTGAGAAAATTGTAAAAGAAAATCCGGAAGCTACTGTAGAAACTATTATCAAAAAAGCTTTAAAGACTTTATAAATTACTATTAAGACACTTGAATTGTATGCGTAAAATTTTACTTTTTTTACTGTTTTTATTTTGTGGTAATGCTTTGCGTGCACAGGTAAATCCAACAATTCAGGATACTGTTAAAACCGGATTTTCAGTTGGAAAACTGGAATTAGAAAACCCGCCAAGTATACTTTCAGCATACAGATACGACCCCATTACAGATCGATATATCTACACAAGTACGGTAGATGGTTTTTCTATAAATTATCCGTTAGTTCTAACACCTAAAGAATATGAAGATTTGGTTCTGAAAGAATCAAGAAGAGATTATTTTAGAAAAAAAATGGACGCTATTGATGGTAAAAAGACAGGCAGTGAAGACGGTAAAAAAGATTTATTGCCAAGATATTATATCAATTCCAGTCTTTTTGAATCTATTTTTGGTAGTAATACAATCGATGTAAAGCCTACAGGTTCTGTTGAAATGGATTTAGGTTTACGATATAACAAACAAGATAATCCATCATTCTCTCCACAAAACAGATCAAGTCTGACTTTTGATTTTGATCAGAGGATAAGCATGAGTTTGATGGGAAAAGTAGGTACCAGATTAGAGGTAAACGCTAATTATGATACCCAGTCTACATTTGCTTTTCAAAATTTATTCAAACTTGCTTACACACCTACAGAAGATGATATCGTTCAAAAGGTAGAAGTGGGTAACGTAAGTATGCCTTTAAACAGTACCTTAATTCGAGGAGCTCAGAGTTTGTTTGGGGTTAAAACACAATTGCAATTTGGAAAAACGACTTTCACGGGAGTTTTTTCTGAACAAAAGTCACAAACAAAAAGTATAGTTGCCGAGGGTGGCGGAACAATTCAGAATTTTGATTTATATGCACTGGATTATGATAACGACAGACATTTCTTTTTATCGCAATATTTTAGAAACAAATACGATGCTTCATTAAGAAATTATCCTTTTATTGATAGTCGTGTACAAATTACAAGATTAGAGATTTGGGTCACAAACAAGCAAAATCGTGTAAGTACTACAAGCAATAACTTGCGAAATGTTATTGCCCTTCAGGATTTAGGAGAAGCACAACTTACAGGAATACCCGATGCTGAAGTTGTTGTGATTGATCCTTCAGCAGGTTTTTTTAACAAACCTATAGATTCTCCAACAGACAATAACAATAATCAATATGACCCCGATTTAATAGATAAAGGTGGGTTTTTAAATTCGAATATTAGAGAAATCGTTACTGCAAAATCAGGCTTTACTCAAGGGAATGTAAACGAAGGTACAGATTATTCAGTACTTGAAAATGCAAGAAAATTAACTACTAACGAATATACATTCAACCCTCAGTTAGGTTATATTTCATTACAACAACGTTTGGCGAACGATGAAATTTTAGCAGTTGCATACGAATATACTGTTGGGGGAGTAGTTTATCAGGTAGGAGAATTTGGAAGCGACGGAGTTGATGGAACAGTGGTAACAGGAAGTGCTGCAAATAACAATCAGGCTGTAATTACTCAAAGTTTGATTTTGAAAATGCTGAAAAGCAGCTTGACTAATGTTAATAATCCTGTTTGGAATTTGATGATGAAAAACATCTATCAAATACCGGGTGCCTATCAGGTAAAACAGGATGATTTTAGATTTAACATCCTTTATACAGATCCTTCACCTATCAATTATATCAAGCCGGTCGATACTGCGAATCCTTTCCCAACTAATCCAACGCCAGGTAATGAAGTGACCGAAACTCCATTATTAAAAGTTTTTAATCTGGATAAGTTAAATTATAATAATGACCCGCAAGCTGGTGGAGATGGTTTCTTCGATTATCTTCAGGGGATTACTTTTGATGCGCAAAATGGGCGAATTATTTTCACTACCAAAGAGCCTTTTGGGAAGTTATTATTCGATAAATTAAATACAGGAACGGGAGAAAATTACGATGTCCCTTCAACTTATAACCCGAATCAAAAGAAATATGTGTTTCAAAGTATGTATAAAACAACACAGTCAGGTGCTTTACAGGACAGTGATAAAAATAAATTTTTACTAAGAGGAAAATATAAGTCATCAGGAAGTGACGGAATTCCGATTGGTGCTTTTAATGTTCCGCAAGGTTCTGTTGTAGTTACTGCCGGAGGAAGAGTTTTGGTTGAAGGAATTGATTACAGTGTCGATTATCAATTAGGAAGAGTTCAGATTTTAGATGCATCTTTACAGGCTTCAAATACTCCAATAGAAGTTTCCTTAGAGAATAATTCAGTTTTTGGTCAACAGACCAGGAGGTTTATGGGATTTAATGTTGAACATAAGATTTCAGATAAATTTGTAGTTGGCGGTACGTATTTAAAAATGACAGAAAAACCATTTACTCAAAAATCAAGTTATGGTCAGGAATCTGTAAATAATACTATTTTCGGTGTTAACGGGAATTATTCAACTGAAATCCCCTTTTTTACCAGATTAGTAAATAAGCTGCCTAACATTGATACAGATGTTCCTTCCAATCTTTCGATAAGAGGAGAAGTGGCTTTTTTAAAACCAGATGCGCCAAAAGCAAGTGATTTTGATGGAGAAGCTACTATATATGTAGATGATTTTGAAGGTTCACAATCTACTATAGACATGCGATCTGCTTATGCCTGGAGTCTGGCTTCAGTACCCTTTATTAATTCGGCTGGAGACCCTACTTTTAATGCACAATTTGACGATTTAAAATATGGGTATAAAAGAGCAAAACTCGCATGGTATTCTATAGATCCTATTTTTTACACTCAAAAACCATCCGGAATATCAAATGATGATTTGTCTCTAAATACTACCAGAAGAATTTATAGCAAAGAATTATATCCAAATACAGATATTGCGCAAGGTCAGTTGCAAGTAATCAATACCCTTGATTTAAGCTATTATCCTTCAGAAAGAGGACCATATAATAACAACATTAATTTTGGTTCAGATCCTGTAACTGGTAATTTTGGTGGAATTATGCGCTCATTAAATTCTACCAACTTTGAGCAAAGCAATGTAGAATATATTCAGTTTTGGGTATTGGATCCTTATGTAGGAAATGCAGCAGCGCAGCCTTCTAATGTCGGAAAAATTTATTTTAACCTAGGTGAAGTATCTGAAGATATTTTAAAAGACGGAAGAAAACAATATGAAAATGGACTTGGACCGGATCAATTAGTAGTAAACCCTCAACCAATTTGGGGAGATGTTCCTGCGTCGCAATCCTTAATTTATGCTTTTGATAATAATGCGGGTAACAGAACTAATCAGGACGTAGGTTTAGATGGTTTGCCAGATGCAAAAGAAGGTGCTATTTATACTAATTATGCCTCTGAATCGGATCCTGCAGCAGATAATTATACCTATTATTTAAATACAACTGGAGGTGTTCAGGATCGTTATAAAAAATATAATGGTGTTGATGGAAACTCCGCCGTAGATATAAACGATGCCAACAGAGGATCTACAACTTTGCCGGACGTTGAAGATATTAATCGCGATAATACCATGAATACAATTAATGCATATTATGAGTATAGCATTGATATGAAACCTGAAATGATTATTGGGCAAAATTATATTACAGATATTAAAGTAGTAAACAATGTTGAATTGCCAAATGGAGGAAATACAACGGCCAGATGGATTCAGTTTAAAATACCGGTTGCTCAACCTCAAAATACGATTGGAAATATTTCTGATTTTAGATCAATCCGATTTATGAGAATGTTTATGACCGGATTTAATGATCAGGTTACAGTACGTTTTGGAGCATTGGACTTAGTTAGGGGAGAATGGAGAAGATATGATGGTACTCTTGATGCATCAGATGCAACTCCAGATGCAGATGGGACAGATTTTGATGTTCAGGCAGTAAATATTCAGGAGAATAGTACCAAGTGTCCTGTAAATTATGTCGTTCCGCCAGGTGTTCAAAGAGAACAATTGTATAATAACAATACAGTAATTAATCAAAATGAGCAATCGTTGGCATTGCGTGTCTCAGGAAATGGATTAGAAAAACAAGATTCAAGAGCTGCTTTTAAAAATGTAAGCATTGATATGCGTCAGTATAAAAAACTAAAAATGTTTTTGCATGCTGAATCCCTGGAAGGTGAAGTACCCGTTGGTAATGACGAAATGGTAGCATTTATTCGTTTTGGAAATGACTTTACAGAAAACTTCTATCAGGTCGAGATTCCATTAAAAATAACTCAATCAGACGGGGTATCATGTAATATAAACCCCGATCAGGTTTGGCCGGAAGAAAATGAAATGGATTTGGCTCTGGCTTTACTGACTAAAATGAAGATTAAGGGGATGAAAATAGATATTAATTCTCCTAAACGTGATATAAACGGAATTTATTATCCTGATAACGACCCTGATTTAATACCGGATGGAGGTGATGGGGATGGTAAATTGAAATTAGGTATAAAAGGGAATCCTAATTTTGGTATGGTTCGTAATTTAATGGTGGGAATAAAAAATGGTAATACGGTTGATAAAAATATAAAAGGAGAAGTTTGGTTTAACGAACTTCGATTATCTGATATGGATAATAAAGGGGGTATGGCAGCTATCTTGAGTATTGATACCAATATGGCGGATTTTGCTACAGTTTCTGCAACAGGTAGAAAAAGCACAATTGGTTTTGGATCTCTTGAAGAAGGGGCAAACGAAAGAGACCGAGAAGATATTCAGCAATATAATATCGTTACCAATTTAAATTTAGGGAAATTATTACCAACTAAATGGGGAATAAACCTTCCGTTTAATTATGCAATTGGAGAAGAAATAATCACTCCGGAATATGATCCTTTTAATCAGGACATCAAGTTAGAGCAGTTGTTGAACGAAACTGCAGATAAGGCTGAAAAAGATAATATCAAAAACAGAGCTATTGATTATACCAAGCGTAAAAGCATTAATTTTATTGGCGTAAGAAAAGACAGGGCACCCGAGCAAAAACCACATGTTTATGATGTTGAGAATTTTACTTTATCGCAATCTTACAATCAGGTTGAACGCCATGATTATGAGATCGAAGATTATGAAGACGAATTATCAAATTCCTCTGTAAATTATGCTTATACATTTCAGCCAAAAGAGATAGTTCCTTTTAAGCAGAATAAATTCATGAAAAAAAGTAACTATTGGAAGCTTTTGAGTGACTTCAATTTTAATTATTTGCCGTCTAATATTTCGTTTAATACCAATATTATAAGACAAAGCAATCGCCAACAATTCAGGCAAATAGAAGATGTTCCCGGAATTGGTCTGGAAACTCTTTACAGAAGAAACTTTGCCTATAATTATCAATATGGATTTGGGTTTAATCTGACCAAATCTTTAAAATTAAATTATACGGCTGCATCCAATAATATTGTTAAAAATTATTTGAACGATGACAATACTCCAAAAGATAATTTTAATATTTGGGACGATTATTTTGATATTGGGACACCAAATCAGCATACACAGCAATTGGTTTTGAATTATGATATTCCAATCAATAAGTTACCAATTTTTAGTTTTGTAAAAGCAAATTATTCCTATACTGCAGATTATAACTGGCAGCGTTCTTCAACGGCTTTGTCTCAGTATGAAGAGGAAAATCCTGATGGATCCACAACGATCTATAATTTAGGAAATACGATTCAAAATGCAAATTCAAATACACTAAGTACCACTTTTAATATGACAACGTTGTACAAGTATTTAGGATTAACGCCAGGCGCCAAAAAAGCAGCAAAGCCAAAACCGGCCGGGCCTCCAAAACCTGGAGAAAAAATAGTTAATACAAATAAAGCGGCTCCAACCAGTAGACCTTTTTATGATGGATTAATTGGAGTTTTGACCAGCGTAAAAAATATTCAGGTAAATTTTACAGAGAACAGCGGAACAGTTTTACCCGGTTATACACCAAGTATTGGGTTTTTAGGAACTTCAAAACCTACGTTAGGTTTTATTTTTGGAAGTCAGGATGATGTACGATATGAAGCGGCCAAAAATGGGTGGTTGACTACTTATGAAAATTTCAATCAAAATTTCACACAGGTAAATAATAAATTATTAAAGATAACGGCTAATCTTGATTTGTTTCCGGATTTAAAAATAGATTTAACAATGGACAGGTCATATTCTGAAAATTCTTCAGAACAGTATAGTGTTTCGGATTCAGGAGAATATCTTTCATTATCTCCTTATACTTATGGAATGTTTTCTATTTCTACTGTATTAATCAAAACAGCATTTTCTGCAAGCGATGAAAATGTATCGGCTGCTTTTGATGACTTTAGAGAAAATCGTTTAACAATAGCCAATCGTTTGGCTGAAGATCGATACGGAACAGCAATTCCAAGATATGATATAGGAAATCTTCCACCAGAGAATGCCGCTCTGCCGATAGACAATCTTGCCAATCCTAATAACCCACAAAGAAAACAAATCATAGCAAATGATGGTTATCCTGTCGGGTATGGAAAAAGCAATCAGGCAGTTTTATTACCGGCTTTTTTAGCGGCTTATTCTGGAACAGATGCGTCAAGTGCTTCTACCGGAATTTTTAAAAGTTTCCCTATTCCAAACTGGAGTGTAAAATATAATGGATTGATGCGTTATAAATATTTTAAAGACAGATTTAAACGCTTTTCATTGCAGCATAATTATCGCGCTTCTTACACTATTAATCAATTTAGATCAAATTTTGATTACAACGAAAATCCGGAAGGTACAGATGTAAATGGTAATTTCTTCAATAAAACGATTATGTCTAACGTCAATTTGGTAGAGCAGTTTAGTCCGTTGCTTCGTGTAGATTTTGAATTGAAAGGATCGTTAAGAGTTCTTACAGAAGTTAAGAAAGACAGGGCTTTGTCAATGAGTTTTGATAATAATTTATTGACAGAAGTAAAAGGTGTTGAATATGTTGTTGGTTTAGGATATCGTTTTAAAGATGTGATTTTTTCATCGACTTTAGCGGATAATCCAACTGGAATTATAAAAAGTGATATTAACATCAAAGCAGATTTCTCCTATAGAAATAATCAGACTCTGGTTCGTTATTTGGATTATAACAATAATCAACTGGCAGCGGGGCAAAACATTTGGTCATTAAAGCTTACTGCTGATTATGCTTTTAGTAAGAATCTTACAGCTATCTTTTATTATGATCATTCGTTTTCGAAAGCAGTAATTTCAACATCATTCCCATTAACTAACATTCGATCCGGATTTACACTTCGATATAATTTTGGAAATTAATTTTGTGATTATAAACTAATTTTTATTGGAAGATTGTTACATTTGTTGCTTTAAAATTAAATTATCAATTTTCAAACATAGTATTATGAGCATACCGGCAAATTTAAAGTATACAAAAGATCACGAATGGGTTAGCATCGAAGGAGATGTTGCAACAGTAGGAATTACTCATTTTGCTCAAAAAGAATTAGGGGATATTGTGTATGTTGAAGTAGAAACTTTAGATCAGACATTAGAGAAAGATGAAGTTTTTGGAACTGTGGAGGCAGTAAAAACGGTTTCTGATTTGTTTTTACCTTTAACGGGTGAAATTATTGCCTTTAATGAAGATTTGGAAAGCACACCGGAAACAGTTAATTCTGATCCATATGGAGCTGGATGGATGATTAAAATAAAAATTGCTAACGCTTCAGAAATTGATTCATTATTGTCAGATGAAGCATATAAACAACTCATAGGTGCCTAAACAACTGCTCTTATTATGGGCTATAATTTGCTCAGGAATCATTAGTTATTTTTGTCTGACAGACTCTAGTAATATTCCGACAGTAAATTTTCCCAGTATGGATAAAATAGTACATTTTTGTTTCCATTTTGGATTTACGATTTCGTGGATTTTGTTTTTCAAAAAAGAACTGAAAGGAAAAACAACTGATGATTTTAAGGCTTATTTGATTTCGTTTATATTTTCAGTTTTTTTTGGCATAACCATCGAAATTTTACAAAGTGTTTTTACTAAAACAAGAACAGCAGATGTAACAGATATTTTAGCGAATGCAATTGGAGCCACAGCTGGTGTTTTTGCGGCAATTGCTTTAAAAAGGCAAATCGATAAAATATAAAAAATATTAATTCCCACTTCGGTGGGTTTTTTTATTACCAAAAATCAAGGTTGAAAAAGTATGCTGTTTTTTGAATTTTAAATGTATTTTTGTCACAATTCCTGTAATTTTTTAAAATCATGAATATTAAGCAATATTTAGATTCTACTTACTTAAAAACTGCCTCTCAAGCCGGTCTTTCTGAAACGGAAAATAATATTGTGGTAAGAAATGCTATTGCAGAAGCTATTTCTTACGGATTTAAACTGATAATGATTCGGCCTGATAAAGTAGCTCTGGCAAAAGAAATGATTACAAAAGCCAATTCATCATTATTGATAGGGACTGTAATTGATTTTCCGAAAGGTACTTCCGCTATTGAAATAAAGATAAAAGAAGCAAATGAAGCAATTGCAGATGGTGCAGACGATTTAGATTTTGTTTGTAATTATCAAGCTTTTAAAAATGGAGATGTTCAATTAATAAAACAAGAAGTTTTAATAGCAACACAAATAGGTTTAGCAAACAATAAAACCGTTAAATGGATTATTGAAGTTGCTGCTTTGAACGAAAAAGAAATTATTCAGCTTTCTTCTTTGATAAAAAATGTTGTTATTTCAAATTTTAAAGAAGAAGATTATACTTCAGTTTTTGTAAAATCATCAACCGGATTTTATAAAACACAGAATAATTTGCCAAATGGAGCTACAATTCCGACAACTATTATGATGTTAGAAAACGCCTCGCCATTACCAATAAAAGCTGCCGGAGGTGTTAAGACGTATGAAGAAGCAATAGAAATGATTCGTTTAGGAGTTAAACGTATCGGAACTTCATCTGCAAAAGCAATTGCAAAAGGAGAAAATACCACAAATAAATACTAATGAAAATCAAGAATATTTTGAATAAAAGTTTTTTAACTTTCTGTCTGGCCTTATCATCATTATATATTTTTGCTCAGGAAACAAACAGGTCTTCTGTAAAATCAGGTTTTACTACTGAACAATTTCCAGTCTTTCCTAACTGCGAAAATTTAGATAAAAAAAAATTAGAAAATTGTTTTTATAAAGAAGTTCAGGATTTTGTTTATCATAATTTTGAGATTCCGGAAAATTTAAAGCAGGCAAATTATAAAGGTGAAGTTAAAGTGCTTTTTGAAGTTGATGAAAATGGAATTTTTAAAGTAATTTATGTAAACGCAGCAAATGATGCTTTGGCTAAAGAGGCCAAACGCGTTTTTGGTAAATTTCCCATTATAAAACCTTCGACTTATAACGGTGTACCAACTTATTCTAAATATACGATTTCAATAGACTTACCTTTAAAGAGCTCAGAGCAAATTGCTGCAGAAGCTTTAGCTGCGTCGCAAATTGAAAAACCAATAGAAAAACCAATGACAGAATTGGATAGTATTATATATAAAAAATACAACAATCCTGAATTCGAAAGTCATTTGAATATTCCGTTTTCCCATAGTTACTATGCACAATTTGATGGTGCCATGAATAAGGTTGGCAGTAACAATCACACAGCTTCAAAACCGTATACATATGCAGAGGTTTCAAAATATTATAACCTTAAAGCAGTAAATGAATCCCTTCAAAAAAAGACCTCCACATGGTTAGGAAGAAAATGGTGGAATGAAAATATGGTTCAGATACAAGGCGAAGATTATTGGCTGGCATTAAATCCTATCGTTGATTTGCAAATGGGTAAAGCTTCTGATCTTGATTCGTATACTTATGTAAACACCAGGGCTGTTAATCTTAGGGGAGGTTTAGGTAAACAAATTAACTTTACAACCACTATTTTTGAAAGTCAGGGAAGATTTGCAGGATATTTTAATGATTATGCAAACTCTTTAAAACCTTCAGGAGGAAACCCTGCCATTATTCCGGGAATGGGTATTGCGAAACAATTTAAAACAGACTCGTATGATTTTCCTTTGGCAGAAGCCAATATAACGTATGCGCCAAGCAAAATTTTTGATTTTCAATTGGGTTATGGAAGAAATTTTATTGGTGATGGATATCGTTCTTTGCTGGAAAGTGACGGAGCAAGTCCGTATCCTTATTTTAAAATCAATACTACTTTTTGGAAAATTAAATATACCAATACCTACATGTGGCTCAAAGATGTTCGTCCTGATGTTACGGTAGATAAAACATATGCTTCAAAATATATGGCAAATCATTATCTGAGCTGGAATGTTTCAAACAAATTGAATTTAGGTTTTTTTGAATCTGTGGTTTGGACAGATACCAATAATAGAGGTTTTGATGTAAATTTTGTTAATCCAATTATTTTTTATCGCTCTGTTGAGTTCGCTTCTTCTTCAAAAAGTGGAAATGCTCTTTTAGGATTTACATCTAAATACAAATGGAATAATCAAATTAATTTATACGGACAGTTTTTAATTGATGAGTTTTCGTTTGGGGATATAAAAGCAGGTGATAATAGTTGGAAAAATAAACTTGGATATCAGCTAGGTGCTAAGTATTTCAATGCTTTTAAAATAAAAGATTTGTTATTGCAGCTGGAATATAATCATGTTCGTCCATACGTGTATTCTCATAGTGCCATACTAACAAATTATGCTCATAATAATCAAAGTCTTGGTCATCAATGGGGAGGTAGTTTTGAAGAACTTGTTGCAATTGGCCGTTATCATAAAGGCCGTTATTTTACCGATGCTAAATTTACAATTGGAAAAAGAGGTTTCGATTTTGATACTGCTGAAGATGGTTTTAATTATGGGGGAAATATCTATAAAAGTTACGACGATAACCGTCCTTTTGATTCTGGTGTAAAAGTAGGCCAGGGTAATAAAACTAATATTTTTATTGCTGATATTCAGGGAGGATATTTAATAAATCCAATGACTAATTTAAAGCTTTTTGGAAGTATTATTTATAGAAATTTTGATCCATTGCAAAATACGACAACTACTTTTAAACAAAGTACAAGCTGGTTTACTTTGGGTTTGCGTTCAGATGTCTTTAATTGGTATTTTGATTATTAAAATTAATAAGATTTTTCGAAGTAAATGTGTTAAAGATTTACAAGTCCTTATTTTATAAAGGTTTTATTGAAAAAATCTAATTTTATAGTTCAGGATTCTATAATCTAATTTGTACATTTGCACCACTCAAAAAAACACACAAACAATTACCGTATTGAACGCTACAAAATACACATTTTCATTAAAATCAATATTTCTTGATTTCAAAGAAATTACTAAGGCTGGTTTAGCTATTAGTGTTTTGTTTTCTTCTATTGCAGGATATTTGTTAGGTGTTAATAATGAGCACCCTTTTCAATGGGGTGTTTTGGTAATTTTATCAATAGGAGGCTACTGTATGGTTGGAGCCTCAAATGCTTTTAATCAGGTCATAGAAAAAGACATTGATATTTTAATGGATCGCACCAAAAACCGTCCGGTTCCTTCCGGGCGTATGTCTCCAAAAATGGCTTTGTTTGTGGCGAGTCTGCTCACTGTTATTGGAATCGCATTGCTTTATACAATAAATGCAAAGTCGGCTATGTTTGCAGCTGTATCCATTTTTCTCTATACAAGTATTTATACACCCCTAAAAACGGTGACTCCATTATCTGTTTTTGTAGGTGCTTTTCCAGGTGCAATTCCTTTTATGTTAGGATGGGTTGCTGCGACGGGAGAATTTGGGATAGAAGCCGGTACTCTATTTTTAATTCAGTTTTTCTGGCAATTTCCTCATTTTTGGGCTATTGGCTGGTTTTTGTATGAAGATTATGAAAAGGCGGGAATTTTTATGCTTCCAACCGGAAAAAAAGATAAAGGAACAGCTTTGCAGATTATTTTATATACAGTTTGGTTGATTATTGCCTCTTTATTGCCGGTACTCGGTTATACAGGTCAGTTATTAATATCGCCAATTGCAGCTGTTTTGGTTTTTATATTAGGGCTTTGGATGTTATTTTATGCAGTGAAATTACATCGATTAAGAACACCGAAAGCTGCCAGAACGTTAATGTTGGTGAGTGTTTCGTATATTTCTTTATTGCAGATTGTATATATAGTGGATAAATTTTTAAGATAGTTATGGAAATGACAATGACAAATGATAAAATAGAACAAATAAGTGAAGAGCAACTAAGGAAATCAAAGTCAGCTAAATTGATTTTGTTGTTCGCCATGGTGAGTATGACTATGATGTTTGCTGGACTTACAAGTGCATTTGTAGTTAGTAAATCAAGAGCTGATTGGTTGAAGAATTTTGAACTTCCATCTGCATTTTATTATAGTACCGCAGTGATTATTGGTTGTAGTATTACTTTTTATCTGGCAAAAAAAGCCATTCAAAAAGATAATAGAAGTGCTACTACAAGTTTTCTTTTGACTACTTTAGCATTAGGAATTCTATTCGTGATTTTGCAGTTTGCCGGTTTTGGGCAAATTGTAGAAAGTGGATATTATTTTACAGGTCAGGGGAGCTCAATTACGACTACTTTTCTATATGTAGTTACGGTTACACACTTATTACATCTGGCAGGAGGATTAATTTCTCTTTTAATTGTAATTTATAATCATTTTAAACAAAAATACAATTCGACTCAAACTCTTGGTATAGAACTAGGTGCAATGTATTGGCACTTTCTAGACTTATTGTGGGTTTATTTATTTTTATTTTTATATTTCTTTAAATAAGAAAAAAACGTAAATTTGGGAACTTTTTAACTAATATCTTTTATGGAAGCGACAGTTACTACTGCAAATAATGACGAAAAAACTTGGGGAGGCGGTGATATACAGCCATTAGGAGCAAGTTATGGTAAAATGATGATGTGGTTTTTTATCGTATCAGATGCCTTGACTTTCTCTGGATTCCTTGCAGCTTATGGTTTTTCTAGATTTAAATTTATTGAAACCTGGCCTTTGGCTGATGAAGTGTTTACTCACTTTCCATTTATGCATGGTGTTTCGGCTCCGATGTATTATGTAGCCTTAATGACTTTTATTTTGATCTTTTCATCTGTGACAATGGTTTTGGCTGTTGACGCAGGTCATCAATTGAAAAAAACAAAAGTTGCTATTTATATGTTCTTAACTATTATTGGTGGTTTTATTTTTGTTGGCTCTCAGGCCTGGGAGTGGAAAAACTTCATTAAAGGAGAATATGGGGCAGTAGAAACAGCAGGTGGAAGTTTATTGCAATTTGTTGATGAAAGTGGTGAAAGAGTGGCTTTGGCTGATTTTGCAGTAAAATTACCGGAACAAAGAGTAGCTTTGACTAGAAGTCATTCTACTTGGTTTATGCAAGATGCTGAAACGCAGTCAACGTATACTGTTGCTGAAGTTCAGGCTGGTTTTAAAGCACATCCGGAATTACTTATCAGAACAGAAAAGCTTACAGAAAAAAAGAAAAAAACTGTTTTAGACAGAGCTGAATCTGAGGCGCGTTTAGGTACTGCAAAATATGTAGTTGAAGGAGCTAACCTAACAAGAAATGAATACGGAAGTAAATTGTTTGCTGACTTCTTCTTCTTTATTACAGGATTCCACGGTTTCCACGTATTTTCAGGAGTTATCATTAATATCATTATTTTCTTTAATGTATTGTTAGGGACTTACGAGAAAAGAAGAAGCTACGAAATGGTAGAAAAAGTTGGTTTATACTGGCACTTTGTCGATTTAGTTTGGGTATTTGTATTTACAGTTTTCTACTTAGTTTAATTTTAGATTTTAATTATTATGTCACACGAACACGTATCAAATACAAAAAGAATCTGGTTTGTTTTTGCATTACTATCTGTAGTAACTACAGTAGAAGTTATTCTGGGTATTTTAAAGCCAGAAGCATTAGAATTTAATCATTTTGTAGGTTTGAATTTGTTGAACTGGATTTTCTATATCCTGACAATTTTCAAAGCTTATTATATAGTATGGGCATTTATGCACATGGAAGGTGAAAAAAGCAGTCTTAGATGGTCTGTTGTTTCACCAGTTATTTTCCTGGTTTTATATTTATTGTTTATTCTCTTAACAGAAGGACATTATATTTATGGGGTTTTTAAAGATTCTACTATTAAATGGAATTTTTAACATGATATTAATTCGAAAAGAGGCTCCGTTTAACGGAGCTTTTTTTATTTTTGTACTCCAATAACTTCCGCATTTACAATGAAAAAAAATATAGTTCTCTTTGTACTTTTTGTTTTGCCAATTGTAGCTTATTTGTTTTTTGCTTCGGGCGTAAATAGTTTTACAACATTGCCCGTTATTACATCAAAAATTGCTGATTTTGGTAATTGGAAATCTCTAAATGGTAAAAAAGTCTCTCTTGATAAAAAGATAACTGTTTTAGGTTTTTCAGGTTCTGATATTTTAAATAGTCGTGGTAATTATTTTAATCTAAATGAAAAAATTTACAAACGCTATCATGGTTTTGAAGATCTTCAATTTGTGGTTGTTTGTCCATTAGGAACAGAAAAAGAAGCACAGAAAGTTGTAGATGCACTTTCACCTTTTACAGATGTTTCAGGGTGGCATTTTATTTTTGCCTCTCCTGATGAAATCAAGATGTTCTATAATCAATTGCATTTAAAAGGAAAATTGAGTGATAATTTAGGAACATCGAATGTTTACATAGTAGACAAACAAAGAAATTTAAGAGGTCGAAAAGGTGTTACCAAAGATAAAAAAGATGAGTATAAAGAAGGTTATGATACTTTTCATCCTTCTGAATTAAGCAACGAAATGCTGGATGACTTTAAGATTATTTTGTATGAATATCGTGCTGCTCTTAAAAAAAATCATAATGCTACTAAACAACTCTAAATTGTAATCATAATGTTTAAAAACAAATCATATATAGGAATTTCGTTTATTATTTTAATTTTCGGAATTTATGCAATACCTAAAATTGTTGACAGAATAAAAAATGGTGAAGTGGTAAAAGGAAACCGTTTGGATAATGTAGGTTTGAAAACTTCTAAATCGGATGCTAAATTAGTAACGATTGGACCTGCTCCAAAATTTGAATTGACAAATCAGGACAATCTTAAAATTTCTAATGAAAGTTATAAAGGAAAAGTATATGTGTTAGAATTTTTCTTTACTACTTGCCCGTCAATTTGCCCAAAGATGAATTTGAGTATGTTGGAAATAGAGAAAACTTTTTTTGGAAATCCTAATTTCGGAATCGTTTCTATTACAATTGATCCGACTCATGATACACCACAAGTTCTAAAAGATCATGCAAAGTTATTAGGCGTAAAGTCTTCAAATTGGAATTTCCTTACTGGAGACAAAACAACTATTATAGATTTGTCTAACAAAGGATTTAATTTGTATGCGGGAGAAAATGCTAAAGTAAATGGTGGTTTTGAACATTCAGGATTGTTTGCATTAATTGATAAAGATGGAAATATTCGTTGTAGAAAAGATGATTTTGGAAATCCAATTTTATATTATGACGGATTAGAAAAAAAAGGAGTTAGAGACATTCAGCAAGACATTAAAATATTATTAGAAGAGTAAAATGGAAGATCATTCATTAGAAAAAAAATACAGTAAGTTCATCGCTATTGTTTCGATTATTATACCAGTTGCGGTAGCAATTTTATTTACGGTAAAACTTAAAGATTTTGGTTTTGATGTGGAACCACTTTCATTTTTACCTCCAATATATGCAGCAATAAATGGTATTACGGCTATTGTTTTAATTTTGGCTGTTATAGCAATTAAAAAAGGAAATCAGAAAATTCACGAACGTTTAATGACTAGTGCAATAGCATTGTCAGTTGCTTTTTTAGTGATGTATGTGGCGTATCACATGACTGCTGATTCGACCAAGTTTGGTGGAGAAGGAATTATTAAATATGTTTATTTCTTTATTTTAATAACGCACATTTTATTATCAATTGCGATTATTCCTTTAGTATTAATTACCTATGTACGAGCTCTTGCAAAACGGTTTGACAGACATAGAAAAATTGCCAGAATTACATTTCCTCTTTGGCTATATGTTGCTATAACGGGTGTAGTAGTTTATTTAATGATTTCTCCTTATTATGTATAAAATAGAAAATAGAATAAAGAATAAAGAAGATAGATTAGGAAACAGAAGTATGTTAGAGAGTTTATTATCAATAAAATATTTCTACATTCTTTTCTCTCTATTCTTTTCTCTTACTGCAAATGCTCAATGTGCGATGTGTCGTGCTGCCCTTTCCGGAGAGTCAAACATGAAAAAGGCCGAGGCTGTAAATGATGGAATCGTGTATTTAATGGTAATTCCATATTTGCTTGTTGCTATAATTGGAGTTTTAATATATAGAATGTACCAATCAAAAAGGAAAAAAGCCTAATACTTTTTATTAAGCTTTTATTTCAATCCATCAACTGAAACATTTACTGTTCCGTTTATCTTGATAAAAGCAATCATAGCCTGATTCGTTAATTGAATTTTATCAAATTGGATGTCTTCCATTTTTCCATTAACAAAAACGCCCGGCATTGGAGAGTAGTTTTTAAGATAAGTGGCCATGCTTTTTTTGCCTTCTTCTAAGTTCTGCTGTATTGAATATCGGCAGTTTTCCTGCATCTTTTTTAAAATTAAACCCTGCGCAAGCCAGTTTGCTGTTAGCATTAATTTACTTTTTGTATCTAAAACATAATCTAGTTTGTCAAAATAAATTTCTTTAGTCTGAGAATTGTATTTTGGAAATCCATTTAAATAAATTGTTCCGTTTACATTGCCTAAAACATCGAGTGCAATAACCATTTTACTGTCCTTATGCCAAATTTCCACATTTTTAACAGTAACTTTTTTGCTTCCTGAACCAAATTCCTGTCCTGCAAAATTTTTAGTCATGATTTTTGAAGCGTCTGTGTAACTTGATATAGCCGCAATATTTGCTGTAATTTGATTTGGAATTTTAACTACTGGTTTTAAAACAATTTTATTTGGGTTAAATTTTGCTTCAGGTTGTTTTCCAACAATGGTTTCCATATTGCATTTCATTCCCATGTCTAATAAAAACAAATCGTTTTTTAGTTTGGCATTGGTTGAATAAATTTCAACAGGTACAATGCGCAGCCAACTTTCATATGTATCACTCATCTGGAAAGGAGTACATATTTTTTCTAAAGCTGCTAAAACATTGGGCTTAAAATCCATAGATTTCTCGATTGCATCATCTATGCTTTTTTCAATTTTTGATTTAAAAGCAGAAATTGCCGGATTTGCTAAATAGGTTATTGGCATATTCTTTCCAAAGACAGTCATTGTAGGACTTTCGTTCCAGTCAAGAGATTTAAATTCTGTTTTTGTATTTAATTTCCAGTTTGTCAGCGCCACTTCGCTCGATAAAGTAATTACTCCATTTAGATTAAATTCCCGGGTATCGTAAAGTTCAATACCTAGTTTTTTAGTCCCAATTCTGTATTTTATATTTGCCTTTAATGGTAGGATGGTTTTTATTTTTTTGTCTCGATTTTCAGGATCATTTTGAATTATAATAGGACCTTGTTTCCAAATTTTTATTTCAATGTCATCATCTTCAATATTATTATCTTCGTAAATTAGTCCGTTTAAAACACTATTTGTTTGATTTTGAATGTCATTGAGTTTAATCGAAATTGGTAAATTAATAAAAGAAGGATTGCTCTCATAAATTAACGGACTTGCATCATCTGGTTCAGGTTTTAAAGTTGCTAATTTTTGAGAAGTAGAACAACCAGCTAAAAAAGTTAAAGTTATGAAAAGATTTATAAAAGAAATTTTTCTCATCAGTATTGTTTTAGTTAGTAAAATTAGCAAAAGAATTATATTCTTTAAAAAAAGTGTAACAATTAGTCAATAATGTAGTCTTATTCTAAAAGCCAGATAAAATTTATTAACTTTTTATTACCATAAAATACGTAATTAAAATGTTATTATTGTTTTAAAATTTAACAGTATCATGATCGAAATCAAAGATTTGCATAAGTCCTATAAAATGGGGAGTTCAGAGTTACACGTGTTAAAAGGGATAAATTTTAACATAGCAGAAGGAGAACTTGTTGCTATAATGGGATCTTCCGGATCTGGAAAATCAACACTTCTTAATATTTTAGGAATTTTGGACGAAGCAGATTCGGGCAGTTACATCTTAGATAGAACGCCTATAAAAAAACTCAATGAAACAATCGCATCAAAATATCGAAATAAGTTTCTTGGATTTGTTTTTCAATCTTTCAATTTAATAAATTATAAAACAGCACTTGATAACGTTGCTATGCCGCTTTATTATCAAGGAGTAAAGAGAAAAGAACGTTACGAAATTGCGATGAAATACTTAGAGAAAGTAGGTTTGGGTTCGCATTCTCACCACTTGCCAAATGAGCTTTCGGGTGGCCAAAAACAACGTGTGGCAATTGCAAGAGCATTAGCGTCAAATCCAAAAGTATTATTAGCAGATGAGCCAACAGGAGCGTTAGATACTAAAACTTCATATGAGGTTATGGAACTTATTCAGGGAATTAATGATGAAGGAAAAACCATTTTGATTGTTACTCATGAACCTGATATTGCCGCAATGTGCAAAAGAAATGTAGTCCTGAAAGATGGATTGATCATTGATGATAAAATGGTAGAACAAGTTAGAGCTTCATCTTATGTTTAATATTGAGCGTTGGCAGGAAATCTTTGAAGCAATATCAAAGAATAGGTTAAGAACATTTCTGACCGGAATTTCTGTGGCTTCCGGAATTTTTATTTTAGTGATTTTACTTGGAGCTGGAAAAGGGCTTCAAAATGGAATTGAAAAGCAATTTGAAAATGATGCTAAAGGAATAATTGAAGTTTGGTCGAATACAACAACCAAAGAATACAAAGGAATGAATCCTGGTAGAGAAATCCAATTAAGAAACAGTGATTATGACCTTCCAGTTAAAAAATTTAATGAAGAGATTGATAAAAAATCACCTGTACGAAATACTTGGGGAGGGATTGTGAGTTACGGAAAAGAATCCGGAAATTACCAATTTAGAGGAATTAGCCCGGATTATTTGTCTCTTGAAAATGCTACTATAATTAATGGACGTTTCATTAATAGTAATGACATGATAAATAATGAGAAAGTAGTGGCTATTGGTTTGAAGGTAAAGCAAGATTTGTTTAAAGATAAAGATCCAATAGGAAAAGAAATTTTAGTTAATAACATTAATTTTAAAGTTGTTGGGGTTTTTACAGATCCTTCTGGAGAAAGAGAAGAATCAAGGGTTTATATGCCCATGACGACTAATCAACGTGCTTTTGGTGCAGGGGATAAAATAAGCGGAATGCAGTTTGTTTTAAATAAAAAAGCGAATTATGATGAAGCTTTGGCACAATCCAAAAGATTTACAGAAGGTGTAAAAACATTATTAAAAAGTAAAAATATTATTGCCCCGGATGATGAAAATGCCATAGGAGTTTATAATTCTGTTGAAGAGGCGAAACAATTTTATGACTTGAATCTTTATATCAGATTGTTTTTTTGGTGGGTTGGTATTTGCACTATTATTGCTGGAGTTGTTGGTGTAAGTAACATCATGCTGATCATTGTCAAAGAAAGAACAAAAGAAATTGGAATTAGAAAAGCATTAGGAGCTTCTCCATTTTCCATTATTTCAATGATACTCCATGAGTCTATTTTTATTACCACGATTGCAGGTTTTACGGGGCTTTTAGCTAGTTTGTTATTACTTGAATTTGTTGGTCCAATGGTTCAAAGCGAATATTTCAGAAATCCGGAAGTTGATTTTAGTGTAGCCTTAACGACACTTGTTTTACTTGTATTTGCAGGAGCAATGGCTGGTTTTTTTCCGGCATACAGAGCTGCTAAAATAAAACCTATTGTAGCACTTAGAGACGAATAATTATGTTTAAAAAAGATAATTGGGACGAGATTTTACAGGCTTTGACGGCTAATGTATTCAGGACAATCCTGACTGCTTTTGGTGTGTTTTGGGGAATTTTTATTTTGGTAATATTACTTGCAGCAGGTAATGGTTTAGAAAATGGAGTAAAAAAAGGTTTTGACGGAATAGCAACAAATACCATGTTTATGTGGAGCCAGACCACCTCAAAAGCATATAAAGGCTTGCCCAAAGTACGTCGTTATGATTTTAGAAATAGTGATGTTGCGGCTTTAAAAGCTGCTTTGCCAGATTTATTATACGTTTCACCCCGAAATCAATTAGGAGATTTTAATGGAACCAATAATGTTGTCCGTGGCACAAAAACTTCTGCATTTACAATTTATGGTGATTATCCTGAATTGATTAAGCAACAACCAATGGATATCATAAAAGGGCGTTTTGTAAATCAACAGGACATATTTGAAAGAAGAAAAGTTGCAGTAATTGGAAAAGGTGTTATTGCGGAACTGTATGGAAAAGAAGAAGAAGCTATTGGAACATACATAAAAATTAACGGAATTAATTTTATGGTTGTCGGGGTTTATAATTCTAAACAGCAAGGAGGAAATGCTGAACAGGAGCAAAAAAATATTTTTGTTCCATTTACAACTTTTCAGCAGGCTTTTAATTATGGAGATAAAGTGGGATGGATGGCTCTTACGGCAAAAGACGAAACATCTATTACAGATTTAAAACCAAAGATTTTAGAAAAAATAAAAGCACTTCATTCTGTTAATCCTGCAGATGAAAGAGCGGTGGGGAATTTTGATTTATATGAACAGTTTAATAAAGTACAAAGTCTTTTTAATATTTTAAAAGTTATAGCTTATTTTGTAGGAACTCTGGTTTTGATATCAGGTGTAATCGGTATTTCAAATATTATGCTTATTGTGGTGAAAGAACGTACTAAAGAAATAGGAATACGTAGAGCTCTTGGAGCCACTCCGGCTGCTATTAGAGGTCAAATCTTATCTGAAGCTATATTTTTAACCATCATTTCAGGTATGTTGGGGATCGCAGTAGCAACAGGAATTATTGCACTTTTAAATATGGCTTTAGATTCGATGCCCCCTAACAGCAATACTATGTTTGCAAATCCTAGTGTTGATTTAGGAGTTGTATTTGTTGCTTTATTAATATTAGTAGGATCAGGACTATTAGCTGGTTTTATTCCGGCTCAGATTGCAATTAAAGTAAAACCAGTAGATGCTTTACGAACAGAATAAAATTATCAATCAAAATAATCGATTAAATAAAAACAAATGAAAAAAGGAATAACCATAACTATTTTAGTTCTTATTGCCATTGTCTTTTTTGGCGCTTTATATTATTTATATGCTAAAAATCAAGAATCACCAGTTGTTTTTAAAACAGAAAAAGCGGAAATTAAAACGATTGTAAAAAACACCATAGCGACAGGTAATATTCAACCTGACGAAGAGGTTCTAATCAAGCCAAATATCTCCGGTATTATTGAACACGTTTATATCAAAGCCGGAGAAAAAATTAAAGCCGGCGATATGATTGCAAAAATTAAAGTAGTTGCTAATGTGTCAAATGTAAGCAGCACTCAAAATCAGGTTCAGACAGCTAAAATTGCGTTAGATAATCAGGAAAAAATCTTTCAGAGACAAAAAACATTATTTGAGAAAGATGTAATTTCTGCAAATGATTTTGATGCAGCCCAACTAGCTTATAAACAGGCAAAACAAAATTATCAATCTGCGAAACAAAGTCTGGATATTGTAAAAACCGGAACAACATCGTCATTAGGGAGTTATGCAAATACTTTGATTCGTTCTACTGTAAACGGAATGGTTTTAGACGTGCCGGTAAAAGTGGGGAATCAGGTTATAGAAAGTAATAATTTTAACGAAGGAACAACGATAGCAAGCGTTGCAGATGTTGGAAGAATGATTTTTGTTGGAAAAATTGATGAATCAGAAGTAGGTAAAATAAAAGAAAAAATGCCAATTGAGATTACAGTTGGGGCAATTGAGAATAAAAAATTTGATGCCGTTTTAACCTATATTGCACCAAAAGGAGTAACTGAAAACGGAGCTATTCAATTTGAAATTAAGGCTTCTTTAGAAAATAAAGATGCTACTTTTATCAGAGCGGGTTTAAGTGCGAATGCTTCGATTATTTTAGAAAAAGCAGATAAGGTATTAGCAATCAAAGAATCATTAGTTCAGTTTGATAAAAAAACTCAAAAGCCTTATGTCGAAGTAGAAACAGCTCCACAAAAATTTCAAAGAAGAGATTTAGTTTTAGGAGTTAGTGACGGAATTTATGTTCAGGTAAAAAGCGGAATCAAAGCTTCTGATAAAATTAAAATCTGGAATCAGGGACTGATTAATGAAGGAGATAAAAAATAATAGATAACAGAAAGGTTTTTTGGGTTTTAAAAAAATGTTAAATTTGTATAGTTTTTTTAACTATGCTTTCATTCAAAATATATGAAAATAAATAAATATAATAGTCTTGTTTTTGTTTTGTTTTTTTCTTTTGGGCTATCCGCTCAAACGCAAACAAAACTTTGGACTTTGGAAGAATGTGTACGATATGCATTAGATAATAATATCACAATTAAACAATCAGAGCTTGATGTCAAAAATGTAGATATTGACAAAAAAGACGCATTTGGGAGTTATCTTCCTACAGTAAACGGTAGTGCTTCTCATTCCTGGAATATTGGTCGAAATGTTAACCCGGTTACGAATCTTGCCAGTACACAAACCACGCAATATACTTCATTAGGAGTTAGTTCAAGTGTAGATATATATAAAGGTCTGCAAAATCAAAATAACTATCGAAGAGCAAAATTATCAATCATTGCCTCTCAATATCAATTGTTAAAAATGCAAGAGGATATTTCGCTGAACGTTGCAAATGCTTTTCTTCAGATTTTATCTTTTAAAGAGGATTTAAAAGTGAAAAAAGAACAGCTTTCAATTGATCAAAAACGATTAAAACGTTCTGAAGAGATGGTAAATGCAGGAACAATACCAAGAGGTGATTTATTTGACCTGAAAGCAACTCTTGCAACTGATCAACAGGCCATCATTATTGCTGAAAACAATGTATTGATTTCTAAGTTAAGTTTAGCTCAGCTTTTACAATTAAAAGAATTTGCTGATTTTGATGTAGTTGATGATACAAATGCTAAAGATGAAAATAATATCATGGCTCAAAGTCCAATTGATATTTATAATAAAGCAAAGGAAATAAGAACAGAATTAAAGTTGGCACAGACTAATCTTGAGATTGCAGAGAAAAATGTGGACATTGCAAAAGGTGCTTATCAGCCAAGACTTACGGGATTTTATTCTTTTCGAACAAGCGCCAGTTACAGTGATATAGTTACAGGAATAGATCCAATAACTAATGAACCAATTTATGGGGCTCCAGCTCCTGTTTTTGATCAGTTTAGTGACAATAAAGGGCACAACTTTGGGTTAGATTTGCAAATACCAATTTTCAATGGGCTTTCTGTAAAAAATAATGTAGAGCGTAATAAAGTAAATTTAGAGAAATCTAAAATAGATTTGGAACAAAAAAGTTTAGATTTGCAGCGTAACGTTTATACTGCTTTTACGGATGCTAAAGGAGCATTAAATGCTTATGAATCATCAACTGTATCTTTAGAAGCAAGACAGCAATCTTACAATTATGCAAAAGAAAAGTACGACGTAGGTTTAATGAATTCATTTGATTTTACACAGGCACAGACGTTGTTGACCAATGCCCAATCAGATGTTATCAGAACAAAATACGATTACATGTTCAAAATAAAGATACTTGAATTCTATTTTGGAATTCCAATTGTTCCAATTATAAAAAACTAATTTATTATGTCAAAAAAAACAATTTATTTCTTAATTGGCGGTACAATAATTATAATCGCTGCTTTAATAGGGCTTTCGAAATCGGGAGTGATAGGAAATAAGGATGAAGGCAAAGAAGTAGAAACATCAGAAGTAATAGCTTCCACAATTGTTGAAACAGTTTCGGCAACAGGAAAAATACAGCCGGAAATAGAAGTTAAAATAGCACCTGAAGTTTCAGGTGAAATTATTTTATTGAATGTAAAAGAAGGACAGGTTGTTAAAAAAGGAGATTTATTGGTAAAAATAAATCCTGATTTATATACTTCAAGCTATAAGCGTTCTATTTCTAATTTATCAGGAACAAAGGCTGGCTTAACTCAATCTGAGGCTAGTTTTAAAGAAGCAAAAGCAAATTATGACAGAAATAAAACCTTGTATGATAAAGGTGTTATTTCAAAATCTGATTGGGATAAAGCAATTGCTTCTTTTGAAGTTGCGAAAGCTACTAAGCAAAATGCTTATTTTACAGTTCAGAGTGCTTCTGCATCAGTAAATGAAGCAAAAGACAACCTAGGGCGTACTACTATTTATTCTCCTGCAGACGGAACTATTTCTGTATTGAATGTTGAATTGGGAGAACGTGTTTTAGGAACTCAACAAATGGCCGGAACCGAACTTTTAAGAGTAGCAAACCTTAATAATATGGAGGTTGAAGTTGATGTAAATGAAAATGACATTGTAAAAATCAAAATTGGAGATGAAGCTAATGTTGAAGTTGATGCTTATCTGAAGAAAAAATTTAAAGGAGTTGTAACGAGTATCTCGAACTCGGCCAGCAGTACTTTAACTTCAGATCAAGTAACTAATTTTAAGGTAAAAGTTCGAATTTTAAAAGAATCTTATCAGGATCTTTTGGAAGGAAAACCAGCCTCATATTCGCCATTCAGACCTGGAATGACTGCAACGGTTGATATTGTAACAAAAACAAAGACGAATGTTCTGGCTGTACCAATAAGTTCTGTTGTCGTAAAATCAGATACTACGGCTGTTAAAGATTTTAAAGTGGAAGATCCTAACGAGAAAAAAGCAACTCCAAAAAGCGATAAAAAATTTGAATGTGTTTTTGTGAAAGTAGGTGATAAGGCTAGGATTAGAATCATTAAAACAGGAATTCAGGATGATACTAATATTGAAGTAATGTCAGGTTTGAAATCTGGGGATGTTGTTATTACTGGACCTTATACAACTGTTTCTAAAGAATTAAATTCCGGAGATAAAGTAAAACCTAAAAAATCAGACGAATCTAAAAAATAGTTAGGTTTTCAAATTAACTTTTAAAAATAATTACATTGTCTTTTATTCTCAATATCGAAACAGCTACTAAAAATTGTTCAGTCTCCATTGCTAAAAATGGCGAAACTATTTTATGTAAAGAAATCGCAGAAGAAGGCTATTCGCATGCCGAAAAATTGCATGTTTTTATTGAAGAAATAATTGCAGAGAGCGGAATTTCTGTTCAGGATTTAAAAGCCGTTGCCATAAGTCAGGGACCAGGTTCTTATACTGGTCTGCGAATAGGAGTCTCAGCTGCAAAAGGATTGTGTTATGCATTAAATATTCCACTGATAGCTGTAGATACTTTACAAACTTTGGCATCTCAGGCAAAAGTCTCTGATGGAAAAATAATTCCAATGCTTGACGCCAGAAGAATGGAAGTTTATAGCGCTATTTTTAATACTGATTTAGAAATTAAAAGATCAATTTTAGCTGAAATAATTGATGAAAATTCTTTTAAAGATTTTAACGAAACACTATATTTTGTTGGTGATTGTGCAGAAAAATGCAAGTCAGTTTTAACGAAAGAAAATTTTGTATTTTTAGAAGATATCAAGTACCCTTCAGCCGCAGCAATGAGTAAAATCAGTTATGATAAGTATAAAAAAAGCAACACTGTTGATGTCGCTTATTTTGAACCTTATTATTTAAAAGATTTTATGATTACAACTTCAAAGAAATAAGACTGATTTTATAAATTAATTTTGACTTTTACTTAATTCCTTTACATAGGGCTGTATTTTTATACCTTCTTTATCAAAAGCTATTATGCAATTTTCTAAAGTTTCTAAAGATACGTTTCCGAAATTTTCATTTGTAGCCCAGGCTCTTACCGCAAAAACAACGGCACTGTCTGTTAAACTTTGAACAAAAACGACAGGAGCAGGATCATTAAGTACTTTTGTATTTTCATTTAAAATTTTATTAAGTATTTCTTTCGCTTTTTTTAAATCAGTATCATAAGAAACTGCAAAGGTAAAATCAGCTCTTCTTTGTCCCTGCATAGAATAATTCATGATATTTCCATTTGATAAAGCTCCATTAGGGACAAAAACGGTTTGGTTATTTGCAGTAAGTATTTTGGTTACAAAAATCTGAATTTCACTTACGGTTCCAATAACACCTTGTGCTTCTATAGTATCTCCTACTTTAAAAGGTTTAAAAAGTATAATTAGCATTCCGCCGGCAAAATTAGAAAGAGATCCTTGCAATGATAATCCTATAGCAAGTCCCATCGCACCTAAAATAGCGACGAATGATGAAGTTTCTATTCCGAGTTTGGAAATAAACGTTACAAATAATAAAATTCGTAAAGCCCAAAGTAAAATATCAGCAAGAAATTTAGTTAAAGTTGGGTCTAAATTTCTTTTGATCATTACTTTTCTAATCAATCTGTTGATTAATCGGATAGCATATAAACCTATAAATAAAATTAGAACAGCCGAGATTAATTTTGGAGAATAATCAATTAATACATTAATAAATGTGGTAGCGTAATTCGATAACTGATTTGAGTTGATATACATTTTTTAGATAAAAAAACCTTCTCAATTGAGAAGGTTTGAATTAATAATGCAAATATAAAAAAACATTTAATTTATATAGAGCTTATAATTTTCTTTGCCTTAAAAAAAATCTTTTTAAGCGTTCAAAGCTTCCACAGTAATTTTTTCGTCATTCAGCATGCTTTTCAGCATGTTTTCGATACCACTTTTTAGAGTAAACGTTGATGACGGACAACCGCTGCAAGCTCCCTGCAAAATTACTTTAACAACTTTGTTATCCTCATTATACGAATCAAAAGCGATATTTCCACCATCTGCAGCAACAGCCGGTTTTACATATTCTTCAAGAATGTTAATAATTTGCTGTGATGTAACATCTAGTTTATCGAAAGCTTCGTCTTTGGTTACGTCATTTTTAGTTGCAACTTCAATTAGACTTTCGTCTAAAACAGTTCCTCCATTTTCGATAAACTGTTTGATGAAAGTTCTCACTTCTAATGTGATCTCCTGCCAATCGTTAATGTCGTATTTTGTAACAGAAATATAATTTTCATCAATAAAAACTTCTTTTACATAAGGAAATTTGAATAATTCTTTCGCCAACGGAGAAGAAGCAGTCTGGTCTATGTTTTTGTACTCGACAGCATTTTTAGTTAGCATTCTGCTTACTACAAATTTTAAAGCTGCCGGATTTGGTGTTGTTTCGCCATAAACAGTAATCGGGTGTTTTTTTGTTGTAGTTTCATCAGTTTTAATGATAATACCTCCTTTATCTACAAAAGCTTCAATTTGTTCGGCAACTGCATCTTTTACATCGTCCCATTCTACGATGCTGTATCTTTCAACAGCGATAAAATTTCCGGATATATAAACTGTTTTTACAAATGGAAGATAAAATAATTGTTGTGCCAAAGGTGATGATTGTGCCTCATCAATATTTTTGAATTCAAAGTTTTGATTCTGAGTAATGAAATCTTCAAATTCGAATTTAATAATTGTCGGGTTTTGAGTTTCTTTTATAGTGATTTTTGCCATGTCTGTATTTTTTTGCAAATTTACTAAAGTTATTTTCTACTAATACCTATATTTGATTTTTTAATAAAATAATTATGATTCTTTTTGTAATCGGTCTTGTTAAATCTCCGTAAAACTTAAAGGCTCCAATATATTTTCTTCATGAAATTAAAATTCAGGATATCTTTCATTTTTATTTTTGTTTCATTTTACTCTTATTCACAAGAAGGAATTCCTGTATATTCTGATTATTTATCTGATAATTATTATTTGATCCATCCTTCTATGGCAGGTGCAGCTAATTGCGCAAAAATAAGATTGACAGCCAGAAAACAATGGTTTGGTCAGGATGATGCCCCGTCTTTGCAAACGTTAAGTTTTAATGGTAAAATTGGCGAGAGATCTGGTGCCGGAATAATTATTTTTAACGATAAAAACGGTTATCATTCACAAAAAGGAGTAAAACTTACCTATGCTCATCATATCATGTTTTCTAGGAGCGAACTTGATTTAAATCAGCTCTCATTTGGTATCAGCGGTGGATTAATTCAAAGTCAGTTAGATGAAACTAAATTTGGAGGTGTTTTTGACCCTATCGTTTTTGGATCAATTCAAAATGATTCTTATTTCAATATTGATGTTGGGGCTTCTTATAATTTTTTAAATTTTTATGCTCACGCTACTGTTCAGGGACTTATAGAAACCAGAAGAGAATTATATACCGATTATGAAAATGATAATTTGAGAAAGTTTTTGTTAAGTGCCGGTTATGTTTTTGGAAAAAGAGAAAGCTTCACCTGGGAGCCTTCCATTTTATTTCAATTGTTTGAAAGAACAAAAGAGAAATCTATTGACTTGAATTTAAAAGTTTACAAAAATCTGGACTTCGGAAGTATATGGGCAGCATTATCTTATAGAAGAAGTTTTGATGGTGTACAGAATAGTTCAGGCAGTGGAATTGGTGATCAAAAGCTACAATATATCACTCCGGTTATTGGACTTAATTATAAAAATTTCATGTTTGCATATACCTATTCAAACGTAACAGGTGATGTGAAATTTGATACAGGTGGGTATCATCAGATAACTCTTGGAATTAATTTATTTTGTACCAAAGAGCGTTACGATTGTGAATGTCCTGCGATTAATTAAATTTAAAATATCATGTTAATAAAAACTGTAAATGGTAAATCTCCAGTAATTCCTGATGATTGCTATGTTGCTGAAAATGCTACTATTGTTGGAGATGTAACTTTTGGTGATTTATGCAGTATTTGGTTTAATACGGTGATTCGGGGAGATGTCAATTTTATTAAAATTGGTAATAAAGTCAATATTCAGGACGGAGCTATTATTCATTGTACGTATCAAAAGCATCCAACTATTATTGGTAATAATGTTTCTATAGGACATAATGCCATTGTTCATGGCTGTACTATTCATGACAATGTTTTGATTGGAATGGGTGCTATTGTAATGGATAATTGTGTTGTAGAAAGTAATTCGATTATTGCTGCAGGAGCCGTTTTGACACAAAATACAGTGGTAACTTCAGGAAGTATTTATGCTGGTGTTCCTGCCAGAAAAGTGAAAGATATAGACCAGTCTGATTTTGCAGGTGAAATTGAACGTATTTCTAATAACTATGTGATGTATTCGGGCTGGTTTAAAGAATAATTTCTAAATATAAAAAAACAATATTTTAAATTCCCAATTCCGATTTAGCTTGAACACTATTGGAACTTGGAATTTTTTGTTTGAAATTTTAAAAAGTTATAAATTGATTCTTTCGAAAAAAGCATTTTTATAGCTTTCACTAATCGGAATTCGTTTGTCGCTAATCAAAACCTTATTTTTTTGTATTGATTTTACATGTTTGATGTTGATAATGTAAGATCTGTGAATTCTTGAAAATCCTTTACTGGAAAGCAAATTTTCTAATTTTATCAAGCTAATTAAGGTCAGCGTAAATTTATTGTCTGTCGTATAAATTTTCACATAATCTTTTAAACCTTCGATAAATAAAATATCCGAAAAATTCATTTTCACATTTTCATATTCTGCCCTTACAAACATAAAATCCTGCTCTGTATCAGGAACTGTTGTGATTTCTGAAATAGCCTGAACCGCTGTTGGATTTAAAATTTGTTGTGCTCTGACAACAGATTTTAAAAAGCGATGAAACGGAATAGGTTTTACTAAATAATCTACCGCACCAAGATTAAAACCTTCAACAGCATAATCAGAATAAGCTGTTGTAAAAATAATCAAAGGCTTTTTTTCGATTGTATTTAAAAATTCAATCCCTGAAAAATGAGGCATCTGAATATCCAGGAAAATTAATTCTACATTGTTTTGATTAATAAATGACACTGCATCAATAGCATTGTTGAAAGTGCTGATTAATTCTAATGAATCTACTTTGCTAACAAAATCTTTTAACAAATCTACTGCTAAAGGTTCATCATCTATAATTACACATTTCATTCGGTTTAGATTTTAATTTAATAAATTGTTCAGGTCAAAAGTAGCTTTAAACGAAAAACTTACATTTTAAAATTTAGTTAAAATACTGATTTTAATGAATGTCAGTTTGAATTTTGTCTAATTTTAAATTTAAATGTACACGATAATATCTGTTATCTTGTTTTATTGTCAATTCATGTGCATTTGGGTATAATAAATCCAGTCTGCTTTGAATATTTGCTAATCCGATACCGGAATTTTCAGGATCTTTTGCATAGTTTTTGATTGTGTTTTCTATCCAAAAATCAAGATTATTTTCAAGTATGATGATCTTAATTTTTACATGTGTAGCTCCTTTGTAATCGGTTCCGTATTTAAAAGCATTTTCTATAAATGAAATTAATAATAAAGGTTCAATAAATTTATTTTTAGTATTTCCGTGAACGTTTATAACAATGTCTTCAATATTGTTGAGCCTTAATTTTTGTAATTCAATATAATTTTGAATATAATTAATCTCTTTTTCTAAAGCCACCGTTTTATTATCTGTTTCATACAGCATGTAGCGCATTAATTCAGACAATGTTACGATGGCATCAGGGACCAAATCAGATTTTTTGTGAGCTAAAGAATAGATGCTATTAAGAGAATTAAACAGAAAGTGCGGATTAGTCTGTTTTCGTAAATAATTCAACTCAGTATTTGTTCTATGTGTCTCGGCAATTAATTTATTTTGTTGATTTTGATAAAATTCGGTTAAGGTTCTAATAATTGCACTAATGGCTGTAATTAAAAGATAAAAAAAAGAGGGGCCTATCTTAAAAAAGAGTGGTTGTTTATGCAATCCCATTTTTACTCTTCCGTCTTTCATAAATATCCTTGCTTCTTCCTCAGGCATCATTTTTGGGGGCATCATGTTTTGCGGCCTTAAATGATTAAATTCAGGAATAAAATAATGGATTCTGATCATCATAAAAAATAAAATAAGAGCCAGAATAATGACAAAATAGAGCCAGTATTTTTTTTCTAAAAGTAAAACAGGTACGAAATAAAAATAGTTCAGATAAAACAAAATAATTCCTGTTCCCCATTGCACATAAAAATCATTATTGATTTTAAAGGGACTTTCGTAAAACTGAATTAATGATGTCAAGATAAAGAAAGTCCATATGGTTATATGGAACAAAGTTTTATCTGAATTTATATTTTTAAGATCACCGATATTCATTTACATTTTTATTTTTAATAAAATTAAATCATTTTTGGTTACCGATGGCGATGTGTTTTGATTTAGTTTTTTTACGACTAAAGCGGCTACTTTTAAAGCATCATCTTCTGAGTTAAAACTTTTATTTTCACTAATAAAAGGAATAATCGATTGTTTGATTATAATTTTGTTTTTATATAAAATTGTATAACCCCAGCCAGTTGCTGTTTTTATAGAAGCAACTTGTAGTGTTTCTTTTTTTGAGCAACCCGTTAGCAACAGGAAAAATAAAATAAAAAACAAATTCTTCCAGGTTTTATTCTGAAAGAATTTAGCATTTGAGTTATTAATTATCGTCGTCATTTTGTTCTTCTAATGGTTTAAATTCCCAAGCATCATCAAAATAAGTGGAGCCAATTCGTCCTAGCATTAAAAAACCTCTGTTATTAATTGCAAAACCTACTGCATCGGTTCTGGTGGCTCCTTCAAGAGGTGTTCTTTCGATCCAGATATCGGTAGAGGGGTTATATTCCCATACCGTTTTGATCCCCTCACCACCTACAACATAACCTAGTCCGTTTAAGCTGAAACTTGACGCATTTGAACGTGTTATTGCATAGTCATCATTATAACTGTAGTCGTCATCATCGTCCTGATCTATATCACGTTTTCTGGTCCATACATCGGTAGATGGATCAAACTCCCAAAAATCTACCTGATTGGTTCCGTTATTTACACCAGTCCCCAAATACGCTTTGTCATTTATAATAAAAACGGTAGCATTACGTCTTTTGTTTCCGCTGAAACCGCTAACAAGTGTCCATGTATTAGCAGAATCATCATATTGATAAAAATCTTTTAAATAATTTCCATCATATCCAGTTCCAAAATAAGCTTTTCCACCGACCTGAAAACCAACAGCTCCGTAGCGAGCTGATCCCGTAAATTCAGTTTTTTGTGTCCATGAATTACTGTCCGGGTCGTATTGATAAAAATCTTTCAGTTTATTTGTTCCGTCATACCCAAGGCCTATGTATCCTTTTTCGTTTAATGCAAAACTAGAAGCAGAACTTCTCCCTATTCCAATAAAATCAGCTTTTTGCTCCCAATAATCTCCATTTGAATTGTATGCCCATAAATCTTTTAAATATTCATCTCCTGTATACCCAGTGGTAACGTAAGCATAATCTCCAATCACAAAACTGGTTGCACTAGATCTGGCAGGTCCATCAAATGATGATTTTTTAATCCAGTTTCCTATTAAATCATCATCTTCATCATCGTTACTACAGCCTGTGAAAAATAGACTTGAAAATAGTGCCGCGAATAATATTCCCTTTTTTAAATTATTCATAGTATATTAATTTATTTATTGTTTGTATTTGATCCCAATGCTAAAAATGTATCCGTTACCGGTATTAAAATCATATAGTTTATGATTATTTTCGTCCAAAAGATTGTATTTTTTATCAAAATCATAACCTCCTTTAAAATTTATGAACCAGTTTGTGTCCATATTTCTTTGATATTCAAAGGAAGTTGTCATTTGGTGAGAACTAATTTTTGCTGCCGTATCGTACATAGCTACAGACTCATCCAAGTTGTAAAAACTACCATTAAAACTATTACTCATACTAAATTTGTTTCGCTCATTATTAGAATACTCTATTTTAGAATCCGGAAAACCTATTAATAAACTGCTTTGATTATTTATTTTTCCTGAAAATGACAATATAGGTATGAATTTAGGTGAACCAAACACTGTTGACCTCTCCATGCCAATATTTAAAGCTAATTTTGAATTTAACTTCTGATAAAATTGAAAACTGCCTAAAACACTTACATCCGAAAAACCTAAATTTTGCTGGAAATTAATTGTTGGCGTAACAGATAAACTGAATTTGGTCGCATCTGAAACTGTATGCGAAATTTCAAATTTGTTTTGAATCCTATTGAACTGATTAAGGTTTTCAAAATAATTATAAGTTCCTGCTTCGTACTTTATCTTAAGATTTGTGTATTCAGTTGTATTTGTAATTTCATTTTTATCGTCTATTTTTTTAGAAATAAATATGCCGGTATTTGCTTCGTTAAAATTAATTTCCTTTGTTGTTTCCGTGTTTAAATTAAAATCGGCATAAAACTTTTCTTGTGCCTGTATGCTAAAAGGGCAAACAAAAAACACTAACCAAACTAAAACCTTTGTTTTCATTGCTTTTTTAATTGGTCCAAAAGTAGGGGGCAACCAGTTTTAAAAAAAAGAAGATATATGTATGGGGGATTCTGATAGACTAAATGGCAATTTTACAGGTTTAATCAATTATTTGTTTCCATCAACCGGTTGTAGATGATTTTATGCTTTCTATAGTCTAAAAATGCGGGATTGTATATGTTATAGTGTTGTCCAGAAATGTGCCTTTTATATTTGCCCAAAAAATTGGATTATGTATAAGTTTATATTGATGTTGTTTTTTGCTTTTTCAATAGTTTCATGCGGTACAGATACAGATACCGGAGAGTTTGTCGTTGGATCTGATTATTTGGCAGTAAATAATAAAGTAATTTTAATTGACACTGTTACGGTCGAAATGTCTACAATAAATTTCGATTCTCTTATTACATCTAATCAAAGCAGGATTTTGATTGGAAACTATGACGATCCTCTTTTTGGTAAAGTAAAATCAAGCAGTTATTTTCAATTGGCACCAGATTCATATAGTTTAATTAGTGGTTCGTCTGATACTGAAGCGACAAATTATGTTTTTGATTCTATTTCCATGATCTTAAAATATGATAATTATTATTACGGAGATACGACCAAAGTGCAAACATTTAATATTCATCGATTAATTCAAAAAGTTAAACCTAATACTGATGATGATTCTTTTTATAATAATTCGGTTTTGAATTATAGTACAGAAATTTTAGGGGCCATTTCTTATAAACCAAGACCGTTAGAAAAAGACTCTATTAATATTAAAATGGATGCTGCTTTTGGTGAAGCACTTTTTTTAAAGTTTAAGAAAAGAGAGATTACAGACTTTGATAGTTTTACAGAGTATTTTAAAGGGCTCGTGCTTGTTCCTTCAACTGAAAATTCTTCAAGTGTCATTGGATTTGATTTGACAAGTAAAGTACGGTTGTATTATTCAAAATATCTTGGTGACGATGTAGATTCCTTTATAAAAGATTTTGCCATTACAGATGCTGCTAAACAATTTAATGCTGTTGCACTGGACAATACAGGTACGTTAATTCAAAATTTACCGGCCTCAAGCAGTAAATTATCAAGTTTGTTAACCAATAATCAGGGTTTTATTCAGTCAGGAACCGGAGTTGCCTGCAGAATTGATTTTCCAAACATAAAACAGCTCAAATACATATCTGATAAAGGCGCCATTGTCGATGCAGAATTGATTTTGAAACCCGTTAATAATACATACTCTGAAAAATTCCCCTTATCTGATTCATTACGTGTTTTTGTTGCTGATAAATTAAACAGGATCAGCGGTACTTTAAATAGTTCTTCCGGAACTGCTTTATATGCAAGTCTTAATAAAAAAAGTGATGAGTTTAATGAAAATGTTCAGTATTCATTGTCTCTTGGGAATTTTTTGCAGACAGAAATGCTTAAGCAGTCAGACTCTAAATCTTCGCTGGTCTTTGTTTTGCCAACCATTAATAAGGCGGTTAACAGGCTTGTTTTGGGCGATCAAAAACATTCGAATAATAAAATCCAATTGAAAATTTACTACCTCTCTTATTAAATGAAAAATAAAATCGCCTTTTTAATTTGCTTCATTTTAATATATGTAAGCTCATTTTCGCAAAGTATTTCGAGTTCTCCTTATTCCTTGTATGGATTAGGAAGTTTATATGATGCTGATTATGGTTCAATACCTTCAATTGGTTCTTCCGGAATAGCACTTCCATCGGAAACTTTTATCAATAATCTCAATCCGGCTTCATTAGGAAATTTTCCACTAAACCATTTTATGTTTGAAGTAGGCGGAAAGGCAATTGGGACAGCTTTTCAGAGCAGTTCTAAAACTGAAAAACGTAATAATTTTCAGTTTTCGCATATCGCTTTTGCATTTCCGGTTACTAAAAAAGCTGCTTTCAGTATTGCTTTGCGACCATATTCAAGCGCTTCATTTAAAATTTCAGATTTAAAATTACCTATTTCGAATACTTCAGAATATTATACTTTAAATGCTGAAGGATCAGGCGGATTAAATAATTTTGATTTTTCATACGGGTATCGCATAAGCAAAAAATTATCAATAGGACTTTCGGGAAGTGTATTGTTTGGAAATATAACTGATGAAAGAAGTTATACAATTTCAAATTCAATAACTTCAATTAATAAAAAAACAGATTACAGTGGTTTACGTACAACTTTGGGTACTCAGTATAAAATTGATTCTACTTTTACGATTGCTTCGACTTTTAAATTGCCAGCTCAGATTAAAGCTTCTAAAATTCAGTCAGTTGCCAATATAAGTAATTCAAATGAAAGTACTATAGAATCTGATGCAGCTTCTGATACAGATGACTATTATATGCCTTTAGAAATTGGTTTTGGGATTAGTAAACGCTTCAAAAACAATTTGACGATGACCTTGGATTATGAAAAAAGTTTATGGAACGATACAAATCAATCTGAATTATATGGTGATTTTGTAAATCAGGATCGTTTTGCTTTAGGATTTAGCTTTAGAAAAAATAAAGATATTAGAAGTTATTGGGATAGAGTTCAATTTGGAACAGGATTAAATTTTGATACCGGATATCTGGAAGTTGATGGAAAACGAGTCAATAATACCGCAATCTCTCTTGGGGTTTCCTTACCGGTTGACAATACGTTTTCGGTTCTTAATATTTCTTACTCTTACGGACAAAAAGGAAAAATTGGGGAAGGTTTGATAAAAGAGAATTATCATAAATTATCACTCAATTTATCACTGGACGGAATTTGGTTCGTAAAACGAAAAATAGACTAATCAGTTAAAAATCTTTTTGGATGACACTATATTTACTGTCTAAAATTGATGTTAAAACAGCAGGATTTGAATTGATATAAAAGACAGGTTCGCTTTTTTCAGTATTCGAAAATCCTACTTTTTCACGTAAAATGTTTTTGGTTTGCCTGGCCACTGCTTCTCCCGAATCAATAATTTGAATATGCTCCGGTAGTATTTTTTTAATCTGTGGAATTAAATAGGGATAATGACTGCAGCCTAAAACGAGATAATCAATATTGGCTTCAATCATGGGCCGTAAATAAGAATCTAATAAACGTGTCATTTCGGGAGAATTAAGATTACCATTTTCAATAAGCTCAACTAAACCATGTCCTATTTGTTCTATAATTTTTGTATCATGAAACATTTCAGCATTCTTGTTAAACAGCTCACTATTGAGTGTGCCTTTTGTGGCTAAGATACCAATAACCTGGGTTTTCGAATTATGAGCAGCCGGTTTTATGGCCGGTTCAATTCCTATAAACGGAATGTTATAAGCAGCACGAAGTTCTTGAATAGCGTTTGTAGTAGCTGTATTACAGGCAACAACGATTAATTTGCAGTCATTCTCAATTAAAAAATCTACATTTTTTTTACTTAAAGCAATAATTTCTTCTTTGGTTTTTTGACCGTAAGGAGCATTTTTACTATCTGCTAAATAAATGGTTTTCTCGTTTGGAAGAAGTTCGTAAATCGCGCTCCATATGGAAGTTCCTCCAATTCCAGAATCAAAAACGCCTATAGGATTGTTATTGTTCATAAAACAAAATTACATTTTTCAGAATCTAAATTCGTACTTTTTATTGTATTTTAAGTTAAATAAATTAGAAATTTTATGTAATGTGACCTACTTAATTAAACCAGTCCTGAAATATTTTTTATATTTACAACATGAAGTTTATTTGGTTTTTGTTTTCGATATATCTTGTTTCATTGTCATTGATGCCTTGTAATGACATTGATAATTGTAGCAGTTTGGCAAAAACAGAACTACATAAAAATCATCCTCAGGATCAAAAATCTGATTCTCAAAACGATCAATGTACTCCATTATGTTCCTGTGCATGCTGTGGAACCCATGGGTTTCAATTTCAAAATCACTTTTTCAAAAAAGAAAAAGATTTCAATTTTGTTGATGCTAAAAATCTAATTGATTTTTATGTTTACAACCACTACAAAACAATTTATTTGGGAATCTGGCAGCCGCCAAAATTAAGTTAAATCAGTATTGACTTTTATCCGTAGTTTCTCGCTTCGGATAGTATTAATATCTTATTTAATTTAATAACAAATGACAAAATATATATTTATTTTGGCTATGCTGATGTGTTCGTTTGCGTATAGTCAAAACACGTTAAAAGTTATCGTGAAAGATAACAAAACTCAGAAGGAATTAATTGGAGTCTCTGTTCAGATTCAAAACACTAAACTTTCCGGAATAACGGATGAAAATGGTGCGATTGAATTTAATTCAGTTGAAAACGGTGACCAAAAAATCATTTTTAATTTTTTAGGTTATGAAGAATTTTCATTAAATGTAATTTTTCCAAAACAGAATGGAAAGATTTTAAAAGTTCAATTGATTACCAGTGAAGAAGAAGAACTGGATGAGGTAGTTGTTCAGTCAACCCGAACCAGCAGAACAATTAGAAATACACCAACAAGGATCGAATCAATAGATGCTGAAGAACTCGATGAAAAAGCAAATATGAAACCTGCAAATGTTAGCATGGTTTTGCATGAAAGTACAGGTTTGCAGGTGCAGCAAACATCTGCTACAAGCGGTAATGCAAGTATTCGGGTTCAGGGACTTGACGGTCGTTATACACAGTTATTGAAAGATGGTTATGCTAACTTTGGAAATTTTGCAAGTGGTTTGAGTATTCTTGAAATTCCACCCTTGGATTTACAGCAAGTTGAGGTTATAAAAGGGCCATCTTCAACATTATATGGAGGAGGGGCAATCGCTGGTGTTATTAATTTTATCTCAAAAACACCTAAGGAAAAAGGAGAATACAATTTTATTTTGAATCAATCGAATATCACTCAGACTAATATTGGGGGATATGCATCACAACGAAAAGGTAAATTTGGATATTCGATATTAGGCTTAGTCAATTTTCAAAAGGCTTTTGATGTAGATGATGACGATTTCTCTGAAACTCCAAAATCTCATAATTTCACCATTAATCCACGTTTGTTTTATTATCCTTCAGAAAATTTGAGTTTTATGCTCGGCAATAGTTTTACTAAAACAAATATGGAAGGAGGAGATATGCATGTAATTGCAGGAGATGCAAATTTGTATCATGCTTATTTTGAAGAAAACAAAACATTTAGAAATACAACTACTTTTGAATTGGACAAAAAATTTGAAAGCCAGAGTAGCTTTAAGTTAAAACAAAGCCTTAGCTTTTTTGACAGAGTAATCAATATTCCGGATTATGAGTTTTCAGGTATAAATGTGAATGCTTTTACAGATGCATCTTATGTGATAAACAAAGAAAAGTATACTTTGATAAGCGGTGCGAATTTCGTTTATGATAATTTTGAACAAAGAAATTCAGGTGTTTTAGATGCTAAATCTTTTACTACAGGGATGTATGTTCAACATACTTGGGATGTTTCGGAAACTATCAAATTAGAAAACGGTTTGCGATTCGATAATGTGTCGTATTCAAATAATAATTTTTCTAAAAACCAAACTTTCTTTTTGCCAAAAATTTCTGCATTGTTTAAAATAAATTCACAATGGAGCAGCAGAATTGGAGCTGGATTAGGATACAAAATTCCAACTGTTTTTACAGAGCAAACTGAATCTGTTCAATATCAAAATGTCTTGGCTCTACAAAATGTTAAGGCCGAAAAAAGTATTGGAGGTACGGCAGACATAAATTATAAAGTAAATATTTTATCTGATTTGAAATTTTCTGTCAACCAAATGTTTTTTATAACAAAAATTAGTAAACCATTGGTTTTGGAAAACGATGCAGTTTATTCATTTTTTGTAAATGCATCGGATCCAGTTTTAAGCAAAGGTTTTGAAACCAATATTAAGTTAATTTTTCGGGAAGATTTTAAACTTTTTGCAGGATATACTTTTACAGATGCAACAGCCAAATATTTAAAGGGAAATCAATTTTTACCTTTACTCCCAAATAATAAAGTAAATCTGGCTTTGATTTATGAAAAGGAAAATAATTTTAAAATGGGATTAGAAGGCTATTTTACCGATGAGCAATTTTTGTATGATGGAACAAAGACACCAACATATTGGGAATTTGGCTTTATGGTCGAAAAGACTTTGTGGCGTAATTTTGCTTTCTTTATCAATTTTGAAAACTTTACCGATACACGACAAAGTAACTATAAAAGAGTTGTCAATGATCCTCATAACAAACCAACCTTTGATGATATCTGGACACATACCGAAGGATTTACGATCAATGGAGGTGTAAAAATAAAATTATAAAAAAACAAAAATGGCTCAATTTCAGTTGAGCCATTTTTTGTAATTAGAAATTTGTTTCTTAGAATCCTAAATCTTTTTTAACATCAGCAGTAATATTTGGACCATCTGCTAATAAAAGAGTTGAACCATCTAATACGTATTGGTAACCCTTAGCTTTACCAATTTTTTGGATAGAAGCTCTTACTTTTTCCATTAAAGGTTTTACGATATCAGTTTCTTTTTGTTGCAATTCTTTTTGAGCATTGTCTCTGTAATCTCCAATTCTTTTTTGCATGTCCTGAACTTCTTTAGAACGCTCATTGTTTACAGCTTCTGTAGCAGTAGCCGCTTCAGTTTCATACTTTTTGATTTTTGTTTGATACTCATCAATCATTTTTTTGTATTCAGCATCATATGTACCACTTAATTTTTGTAATTGGGTTTGAGCATCAAGCATAGCTGGCATCTTCGACATAATCTCGCTAACATCAACATGAGCTGTTTTAGCCTGCGCATTCATTGTATTGTTTGCAGTTAAAATAAGCACTGCAGCAATTAGTAAAGTTTTGATTTGTTTCATCATTTTAAAAATATTAATTAATTATTGGTCGTATTTGTTTTCTCCGTTTCTGCCTCTTTGGCTTTTTTTGCAGCTTCTCTTTCTTCCAAGATTTTTTTCTTTCTTTCTTCTAACTCTTTTTTACGCTGTTCATAAAGTCTCTGTCTTTCTTCTGCTTTATTAATATTAGGATCAACTGTCGTAGTTGTAGGCTCTATTGTTGTTGACTCTGTTGCCGGTTTAGCTGTTCCGTCAGTTTTTATTTCTTCTTCTGTTGTTGTTTTAGCAGTTTCAGAAACCGTGCCATTTTTTTTGGCAGCTTTTTCAGCAGCGATTGCGTTTCTTTTATCTTCGTATTCTTTTCTTTTAGCTTCTTGTTCTAATTTTCTATCTGCAACTAATTTTTCTCTTGCTGCTTTTCTTGCATCCAGGGCTTTTTGTCTCTCTGCCATTGCCGGATTTTCGTCAATCTCATTTTCAAGATTTTCTTTGGCTTCCTGCTGTTTTAATTGTTTTTTATTGAGCTGTTCCCTTTTTTCTGTTCTATTTAAAATACGAATAACCTGGTCACTTATATCAAATCTTTTTGCTGAAAAGAGCATGGTCAAGTCTGATGATTTATCAAAAATAAAATCATAATTCTTCGCTTCTGCAATATCCTGAACAGCTGTAAAAACCTGATCTTGTATTGGTTTTGCTAAAGATGCTTTTTGATGCATTAAATTTCCGTCAACTCCAAATTGCTTTTGTTGATATTCCAGCATTTCATTTTCCAGAAATTTAATTTCCGTTTCCCTTTCTTCAATAAGTTCTTTTGTAAGTAGCGCTTTTTCAGTTTTAAGACTTTCTTTTAATTTATTTATCTCTAATTTTTTGGTTTCAATTTCCTGTTTCCATTTAGTCGCTTTTAGTTCTAATTGAGATTTAGCTTCTTTGTAATCAGAAACATTTTCTAAAATATATTCCATGTCGATATAGCCAATTCTAGTCGATCTTGTTTGTGCCTGACTTGTATTCGCTACAATCGAGGCTAAAAATATAAATAAAAATTGTTTTCTCATAGATTAACTTTATTTCAAATTTTCAACCAAATATCTTCTTTTTAAAATTGTTGTCCAATAATAAAATGGATTTCCTGTCCATGTGCTTTGGTTTCATTTGGCTGCGCATCAAAACCGTAACCAAAATCAATACCCAATAATCCAAACGCAGGCATAAATACACGTAAACCAAAACCGGCGGAACGATATAAATCAAACGGGTTGTAGTTTTGAAATCCATTATAAGATGAACCAGCTTCTAAAAATGTTAAAGCATAAATTGATGCTGATGGTTTAAGTGTAATAGGGTAACGTAACTCCATAGAGAATTTATTATAGATTGTTGCTCCAACTTGTTGCCCGTTTACAGTCGGTGACAAAGAGTTGTTTTCATAACCTCTTAATCCAATTGTTTCTCTACCGTCCATAGAATAGTTCGCCATACCATCTCCACCTAAATAAAATCGTTCAAAAGGCACAATACCTCTGTCCTGATTATAGGCCCCCATGAAACCAAACTCGGTTAATGTTCTTAAAACTAATTTTCCATATATTTTATTATACCAGTCTGCTTTAAATTTGATTTTATAATATTCAAGCCAATTGTATTTTTGCTGATCTACTTTTGCCTGATCAGTTGCAGCCTCTTGAGGTGTACTTACCTTATTGCCATCTGTGTTAATATAATCATTTGGCTTTACTAATACACCATCTGTTCCGTAATATTCAGTAGTAGATTTTGCTTTATACTCATCTTTCTCCCCTAACGTTGAATAATCTACTCCATTAAACAAAGAATAAGGAGGAGTTACTTTTGCAGAAACACTAAATTCTGATCCATAAGTTGGGAATATCGGATTAACCCCTTTGTTGCTTCTTGTAAGACCAACAGTATATGCCAAATTTCTCGATGCTCCATTACCGAAAGTAAATAATCCTGTAAAATAATTATTCAAATCATAATGTTGGTAACTTATAGATTGGGATAATACAAAATAATCGTCCGGAACTGTTAATCTTTTAGCAAGTCCAACTTGTAAAGTAAGGATGTTAAAACTTTGATCTTTATTTACATTATTCCCATAACTGTAATTGAACTGTTTGCTATAAGAAATAGAGGAACTAAATTGTACCGGTTTTTTTCCTCCAAACCAAGGCTCTGAGAATGACACACTATAAGTCTGGAAATAAGTACTACCCTGTAAACGTAAGGATACTTTTTGACCATCTCCCATTGGTAATGGCTTGTAAGCTTCCTTCTTAAACATATTTCTTGCCGAAAAATTATTAAAAGACAGACCTAAGGTTCCTATGAAACCTCCACCGCCATATCCTCCTTGTAATTCTACCTGACTTGAACCTTTTTCAACCAGATTATATTCAATATCTACCGTTCCGGCTGCAGCATCTACATTTTTAAACTTAGGATCAATTGATTCAGGGTCGAAAAATCCCAATTGGCCAATCTCACGAATAGTCCTTACCAGTAATTCTTTACTGTATTTCTCTCCCGGTTTTGTTCTTAATTCACGATAAATAACATGGTCATTTGTTTTATCATTTCCTACTACTGATATCTTGTTGAAATAAGCAATAGGTCCTTCGGTAATCCTGATTTCAAAATCAATAGTATCATTTGCCGTTCTTACCTCTACTGCATTTATATTAGAAAACAAATATCCGTTGTTTTGGTATAAATTTGTAATATCTTCACCGTCTGGTTTAGTTTTATCTGCTATTCTTTTTTCCAGTAAAACGCCATTGTAGGTCTCTCCTTTTTTAATTCCTAAATAACGATTAAGCTGTTGATCTGAATAAACAGTATTACCTAAAAACTTAATATTTCCGAAGTAGTATTTATTACCTTCTTCCAGATTAATTTTGATAGCAAGCATGTTTTTTTCTTTATTATAGGTGACCGAGTCATATATAATACGTGCATCACGATATCCTTTTTCTTTATAAGCAGCAATAACTTTTTCTAAGTCAGTTTTGTATTTTTCAGGAATAAATTTTGAAGCTTTCAGGACACGGAAAATGTTTTTTTGTTTGGTGTCTTTCATAGCTCTTCTTAACTGAGTGTCTGTAAGTTGTTCATTGCCTGTGAAATCAATACTGCTGATCTTTACCTTATCACCTTTGTCAATCCGGACAAGCATGTTTACGTTGTTTCCAGCAATGGTATCAGGAGTAGTTGTAATAGTAACTTTTGTGTTATAAAATCCGTCTTTTTTATATTTGTTTTCGATGTAATTTTTTGTCGTAGTGATTAAATTTTCGTTTACAATCTTGCTTTTTGTCAGGTTGTTGTCTTTTATAAGGCCTTCTACCTTGCTCTTTTTAATGCCAACAAATTTTACTTCGTTTAGCTTAGGCAGTTCAACTATGTTTAAGTCTAAAAAAATACTGTCATTTTCAACTTTATTTACATAAAAAGCAATTTCATCAAAGAGACCAAGTTTTCCTAATTTTTTGATTGCACTACTAATTTCTTCACCTGGAATAGTGATTTCCTGTCCTTTTTGAAGGCCGGAAAATGTTACTACGGTTTGTTCATTGAAGCTTATTTTACCAACAACAGAAACTTTTGCAAGAATGTATTTTTTTCCCTGATCAAAAGGAATTCTTTCTTGAGCTTTAATTTGAGAAAAACTACCCAAAAGAAATAGGGTAAGTACTAATTGTATTCTTTTTTGTAACACTAAAATATTATTTAATTTGTTCACTGGTTTTTCCAAATCTACGTTCTCTTTTTTGATAACTAATGATAGCCTCATATAAATCTTGTTCTTTAAAGTCTGGCCAGAGTACATCAGTAAAATATAGTTCTGCATAGGCAATTTGCCATAACAAAAAATTACTTATTCTGTGTTCTCCACTTGTTCGTATTAATAAATCTACATCAGGTAAATTTTGCGTGTAAAGATGCTCATTTATAATTGAATCGTCAATAGTGTCTAATGAAATTATATTATTTTTAACTTTATCACTGATGATTCTGACGGCATTTATCAATTCTTCTCTTGATCCGTAACTTAAGGCTAATGTTAGTGTTAGGCGGGTATTGTTTTTGGTTTTTTCGATAACATCCATTAACTCTTTTTGAGCATTCTTTGGTAACTTATCAAGATTTCCAATAGCATTAAGTCTTATATTGTTTTCCTGCAAAGTTGTAAGTTCTTTTCTTAATGAATTGATCAGCAATTTCATTAATGCCTCGACTTCCAATTTTGGTCGATTCCAGTTTTCTGTAGAAAAAGCATATAAGGTTAGAAACTCAATGCCTAGTTTAGCACATGTTTTAATAGTTTCCTTAACTGATTTAGTACCATTTTCATGACCAAAGGCACGAAGAAAGCCTTGTTGTTTCGCCCAGCGACCATTCCCGTCCATAATAATGGCAAGATGTCTGGGTAATTTTGTGTTATCTATAGATTCTAATAAATTCATTTTATTCTGCGCAATAGCATGGTTTTTGTCCAAAGGTATATGTTAAGGTTACTCCAGTAAAAACATACCAGTCATTATTGTTTAAATTGCCAAAACGATTATCTGATAAAGAATCATCTTTAGGAAAGCTTCCGTCAATATCGTCTGTAAAAGTATATCTGGCTCCAATTTCGGCTGCTAAAACAAAATTTCGGCTGATGTTTGATTTTATCCCTAATATAATAGGTATAGCAAATGAGCTTGAGCGTTTATTTTTTTCGGTAATTCCGTTTTCTATATATAATTGATCATATTTAAAATAATTGATACCAGAAAATATATAAGGTGTAATTTTTTGATCCCAATTGTGTAAATTAAAGTCAAAGAAATTAAATTCTAATCCGGCAGAAAGTTCTTTTATATTGTTTTGAAAATTAAAGCCTCTTTTATTTCGTGAAGCCTCATTTGAGTCTAAGTCGTTTCCTGTAACTGTAGATTGTGTGTATGAAAAACGATATGAATGGCGTGGACTTTTGTTCCATTTGTACAATACACCAATTGCCAGTTTTTCAGGAGCTATATATGTAGTGCTCCCAACATCTCCAACAAAGTTGCTTCCACCAAGAAAAACACCAATCTCATGAATTTGAGCATTAAGTGTAATAAAGGGAAAAAAACATAACAATAAATTAAAAATTTTCTTCATTTAATTCAAAATTGCGTGCAAATATAATAATTATCAATACGAATCAACGTTCCTTTGGTTAAATGTGTCTTTTTTTAAATTTACTATATGATTTTGAGACATTTAATGAAGATTCGATATATGCTAAACGAGAAAAAGTACTAATATCGTATAGTTGGAATTTCTAAAAGTGTTTAATTTCTTTTGTCTTCTCCCCAAAGCAATTTTTTCCTGAGTGTTTTTAAGAAAGTCTCACCTGGAATTTCAACCATTTTAATTTTAAAGCCTGTTTTTTTAATGGTTAAAACTGATTCGTTTTTTATCGATGCAATTCGGGAATCTAATGATACTAAATATTGATCCTCTCTTCCGGATATACGAAGTTTGATTTCAGTATCATCAGGTATAACTAATGGTCTTGCATTTAGATTATGAGGAGCAATGGGTGTAATTACCAGGCTTTTTACATCAGGCGTTAATATTGGTCCGCCACAACTCAATGAATATCCTGTTGAACCTGTTGGCGTTGAGAGAATAAGGCCATCTGCCCAATACGAGTTCAAATATTCATTATTTAAGTAGGTTTCAACAGTAATCATCGAAGTGGTGTCTTTTCGGCTAACGGTAACTTCGTTCATGGCAAAATTTAAATCATCTTCGATAGCATTATTTTTCGGATCGCAGGTAATGCTTAATAAAGTTCTTTCTGAGGTTGTGTAGTTTTTGTCAATTACAAATTGTAAAAAGCCATCAATGCTTTCTTTTGGAACAGTCGCCAGAAAACCTAATCTCCCTGCATTGATTCCTAAAATTGGAACACCGGAATTACGAACTAAAGTAGCGGCTCTTAAAATCGTTCCGTCACCACCAATACTGATCAACATTTCAAAACTATCATCGAGTTCTGTTTTTGATGAGAAAGTTTTATATTCTTTTGTAATTAATTGTTTCTCATAAAGCATTTTCAGAAAGTTATCTTCAATGACCATTTCGACATTATTTTTGTTGAAAAATACAAAAATATCTTTGATTATGGGTTCGGTACTGTTTTGGTAATACTGTCCGTAAATGGCTACTTTCATTTTTTTAAATTAGCTAATGAGTTAATTAGAAAATTAGACAATTTTCAGTTCATTCAGTAATTATCTAATTGACTGATTATCTAAATTATCTAATTTTTATATATTAAGGTATTTGTCTAGATAATCAGAACGTTCTTTTAAACTGTTAATATAAGTATCTTCCTGATGTTCTGAGATAATTTCGTAATTGTATCTTCTGAAAGTCTGAATTATTTCGTTCATTGGACCAACCCCAATTTTTACTGTAATATGAACATTTTCTAAATCGGCTTCAGATATAAAACAGCCTAAAATCTTACCATTATTACTTTCTACGATTTGGGTTACCTGACCCATAGAATAATCTAAAAGCCCTTTTTGAACAATAATGATACCACCTTGCTCTTTTAGAAATGGGGTTTCCTGAAAAAATTTCATGATATCTTCCATTTCATAATATCCTGTGTAAGCATTATTTTCGTCAAGTACCGGAATTACGTTCGTGTGATTTTTAGCAAAAATTTCTAAAACATCCAGCCAGATCATCGATTTTCGGGCAAAAAAGCGCTCTAATGTATATTTGTAATCAATAATTTTCTTGTCAGTATCAAATGTTTCAACATCATCAGAAGCAATGCTTCCTATAAAAGTTCCGTTTTCTAAAATAGGGAAATGAGAAAAACTTAAGTCGGAAAAAAAGTCCTGAACTGAGGCTATCGTTTCCTGACTGTCGATTGCTCTAAAATCGTTGGTGATATAGTTGGTAATTTCTGTCATAAGTAGTTTGAAGATATTTGATGCAAAATAATCAAAAAATAGCAAAAAACGCTACGTTTTACTTTGTATTTTTGTCATTACAAATATAATGTTACTAGAATTAATAATCTATTTATATGACAAAGTTAAGTGTAAATATCAATAAAATTGCTACCCTGAGAAATGCGAGAGGGGGAAATGTTCCTGATTTATTAAAAGTTGCCACAGATATTCAGAATTTTGGAGGTCAGGGAATCACAATTCATCCACGTCCTGACGAACGTCATATACGGTATCAGGACGCACGTGATTTAAAGGCAATCGTACATACAGAATATAATATCGAAGGCAATCCACAGCATAATTTTATTGATTTGGTATTGGAATGTAAGCCTGATCAGGTGACCTTGGTTCCAGATGCCATTGGTGCTATAACTTCTTCTGCAGGTTGGGATACCAATAAAAACCAATCTTATTTGTCTGAAGTTATTCAGGAATTCCAGCGTAACGGAATCAGAACTTCAATTTTCGTAGATCCCGTCTTGGAAATGATTGAAGGAGCTCAAAAAACGGGAACTGACAGAGTCGAATTATATACGGAATCTTTTGCTCATGAATATGCTTTAGGCAATAAAAACGGAATCGATTCTTATATTAAAGCAGCAGAATTAGCAAATGAATTAGGTTTGGGAATCAATGCAGGACACGATTTAAGTTTAGATAATATTCAATTTTTCAAACAAAATATTCCGGGTTTACTGGAAGTTTCAATTGGCCATGCTTTAATTGCTGAGGCACTTTATCTTGGTTTGGATAATGTAGTTAATATGTATTTAAATAAGTTGAAGTAAGGTTTTAAACTTTAAAATAGTTTTGAAATGGTTATAAATCAAGCTCTATTGTTTTCTGAAATAAAAGAAATTATTCTACAATCTCGTCAGCGTGTTTTTAGGATTGCAAATTCTGCGTTACTTGAAACCTATTGGCAAATAGGAAAGTTAATTGTTGAAGATGACCAGCAAGGCAAAGAGCGTGCAGACTATGGAAAATCTATTTTAAAGAATCTTGCAAATCAGCTTACTCTTGAATTTGGGAAAGGGTTTGATGAACGGAATTTAAATAACATGCGTGCTTTTTATAAGGCTTTTCCAATTTGGAACGCATTGCGTACGGAATTAAGCTGGACACATTATCGATTATTGTCCAGATTAAATTCTGAAGAAAAAAGCCAATATTATCTGAATGAGAGTATTCAAAATAATTGGAGCAGCAGAACTTTGCAAAGACAGATAAATTCTTTGGCTTTTGAACGTGTTTTAGAGCATAAAACTAAAGAAACACATCCTGAAACAATTCAAAATTTAATTAAAGATCCCTATATTTTTGAGTTTTTAGGATTGCCATCAGATATTAAAAATTCTGAACGAAATATAGAAAACTCAATAATAAATCATTTGCAAGAATTTTTGTTGGAATTTGGTAAAGGTTTTGCTTTTGTTGCAAGGCAGCAGCATATTGTAACTGATACTTCAGATTTTTATATTGACTTAGTTTTTTACAACTATATTCTTAAATGCTTTGTAATTATTGATCTCAAAACAGGTTCATTATCTCATCAAGATATTGGTCAAATCGATATGTATGTGCGTATGTATGATGATTTGAAGAAAAGTGAATCTGATCAGTCTACTATTGGAATATTGCTTTGTTCAGAAAAAGACGAAACAATTGTAAAATATTCTGTTTTGGCAGATAAAAAAAGTGTTTTTGCTAGTCAATATTTGTTATACATGCCAAAAGAGGAAGATCTGAAGGCTTTAATTGAAAGTGATATTCAGAGATTCGAATTAGATAAAGAAAATTAATTATTTTTAAATAATAAAAAATGTTATACTCAAAAATAGAAGGTAACGGGAAACCATTTATCATCATGCACGGATTTCTTGGCATGTCTGACAACTGGAAAACACTTGCCGGACAATATGTTGAAGCCGGATTTCAGGTTCATGTTTTAGATTTACGAAACCATGGCCGCAGTTTACATTCAGATGAATGGAGTTATGAAGTTATGGTTCAGGATGTGTTTGAATATTGCCAGGGCAATCAATTAAAAAAAATAGATATTTTAGGACATTCAATGGGCGGAAAAGTAGCGATGCTTTTTGCAACAAAGCATCCTGAAATAGTTGACAAATTAATTGTCGCAGATATTGGACCAAAATTTTATAAACAGCATCATCAGGATATTTTGGCAGGATTAAATGCCGTTGATTTTTCTGTAAAACCAAGCCGAAATGATGTAGAAGAAATTGTAGCGCAATACGTTCCGGATTTTGGAACACGTCAGTTTTTATTAAAAAGTTTATACTGGGCAGCGCCTGGACAATTGGCTTTCAGATTCAATTTGGAAGTTTTTAATAATAATCTGGAAGCGATCGGAAAAGCATTGCCTGAAGGTCTGGTTTTTGTTAAACCTACTTTATTTATTAGGGGAGGAGAATCAGGATATGTTCCGGATTCTGATTTTGATTCAATTCGGGTGCATTTTCCAAATGCTGCCTTCGAAACGATTCCAAATGCAGGACACTGGCTTCATGCCGAAAATCCTAAACTGTTTTTTGAGCTTACCACTTCATTTTTAAAAGAATAATTTGTTGCTGAAATTTTTAGTACTTTTATTAAAACTTTAAACCTAAAAAATATGAATCTATTACTCAGACTTCTTGTTACTGCAGTGCTGGTATTGTTAATTGCCAATTTTCTGCCAGGAGTTCATGTTGCCAGTTTTACCACAGCCGTAATCGTTGCGGTGGTTTTGGGATTATTAAATCTTTTTATAAAACCAATTTTAGTCATTCTCACATTGCCAGTCACAGTGGTGACGTTAGGCTTGTTTTTATTGGTAATTAACGCTATTATTATTTTGTTGTGTACTAATATAGTAGGAGGTTTTGCAGTTGATACATTCTGGACAGCTTTATTCTTCAGCATCATCTTGTCCATTCTTCAGTCTATTACTTATAAAATAGTAGGAGACGATAAATAATCGAAATAAAAGTGGGTTAAAAACCGCTTCAAATACAATAGATTAAAACTTGGTTGGGTTGCAAAAATTTTATAATTTTGCAACCCAATTTTATTATGTAAATTAAAGAAGAAGATGGATATTAAAAGAATAGCAAAAGACGCTGTGAATGAAACGATTGTAATGACAGTTGTTCACATGGATTATAAAGGTCAGGTAGCAAAAAGAATAAACGAAAAAATGCCATTGGCTACCGTGAAAGGTTTTAGAAAAGGACAAGTACCTAAAGACCTTGTTGCAAAACAATACGGAAAAGCAATCAAACAGGAAGAAGTTAAGAAAGTAGTTGATTTGGCTTTAGAGCGTTTTGTTCAATCTGAAAGATTAAATCTTTTAGGAACTCCTCTTCCTGTAGAAAACGAAAATTTTGACTGGGATGCTGAAGAACTAACTTTCGAGTACGAAATTGGTTTGGTTCCGAACTTTGAAATTAATTTAGAAGCAGAAAACAATATCGTAAAATATATCGTTACTGCTGATGATAAGCTAATCGACGGACAAGTAGAGCGTATCCAAAAACAATTTGGAAAAGCAAATCCTGTTGAAAAAATCACAGCTGATTCTGATGTTACAGGGACTTTCGTAAACGCAGAAAACGGAATCGATAATAAAACCACTTTTTCATTATCAGTTTTCAAAGATAAAAAGACAGCTGATTCATTTATCGGGAAAGAAGTTGGTGATGTAGTTACGGTAAACACAAAAGGTTTATTCGAAGATGATCACCAATTGATGGATTATTTAAAAGTAGGTCACGATAATGTTCATGATTTAGCAGTTGATGTAGCTTTTACAGTTGAAGCAATCAATGTTTCTGAACCAGCAGAATTAAACCAGGAGTTATTCGATAAACTTTTTGGTGAAGGAAAAGTAGCTTCATTAGAAGATTTGAAAGCTAAAATCAAAGAAGATGCTGAGGCACAATTCGCACAACAGGCAGATCAAAAATTATTATTGGACGTTCAGGATTTCCTAATCGAAAGCACTAAATTTGATTTACCGGCTGAGTTTCTTAAAAAATGGTTGCAAACTGTTGGAGAGAAAAAACTTTCTGCAGAAGAAGCCGAAGCTGAATACGCAAGATCTGAAAAAGGATTACGTTTTCAATTGATCGAAGGAAAAGCAATGGCTCAAAGCAATATTCAAATTACTTTTGAAGATTTGAAATCTTTCACAACAAAAAACATCAGGCAACAAATGGCTCAATTTGGACAAACAAATCCAACTGACGAAGAAGTTCAGGGAATTGTTGCCAGAGTTTTATCTAACCAGGAAGAAGTGAAAAGACTTTCTGAGCAGGTTGTGGCTGAAAAATTATTGGAAGTGTTCAAAGAAAAAGCAAATCCAACAACTAAAGAAGTGACTTATGAAGAATTTATTGCTGCGTCTTACGGAGAATAATTTCTGAAAAATAATTATATTTGAGCGTCAATTGAAATTTTCTTTTGACGCTCTTTTGTTTCAATTTATATTTTGATTACTTTTCAGCAGCTAATCCAGCTATTCGTTACAAGTTTTTTCATGTACGCCTTTTTTTGTAAGGCCAAAAAAAGAGCTTCCGCTGGTCGCTTTTTTTTACCAACAAAAAATAGTTACCATTTCAAAAAGCTTTTCACTGCTATCTGGGCTAAAAAAACAAGACAAATTGACATCACATATAAATAAGGTATGACCTTTGATGAATCAAAAACATACAACATAGTAACGTAAAACTTAGAACACTTAAATATGAACTACGGTAAAGAATTCAAAAAATTTGCTACAAAGCACCAGGGAGTAAACGCTATGTACTACGACAAAATCGTTGCAGCGATGAACCCAACTAATATGACTCCATATATTATCGAAGAGCGTCAGTTGAATGTTTCTCAATTGGATGTGTTTTCAAGATTAATGATGGACAGAATTATCTTTTTAGGAACCGGTATCGACGATCAAATCGCTAATATCGTTCAGGCCCAATTATTGTTTTTAGAAAGTGCCGATGCTTCAAAAGATATTCAAATTTATCTAAATTCTCCTGGAGGAAGCGTTTACGCAGGATTAGGAATTTACGATACCATGCAGTACATCAAACCAGACGTAGCCACAATTTGTACAGGTATGGCAGCATCAATGGGGGCTGTTTTATTATGTGCAGGAGCTGCAGGAAAACGTTCGGCTTTACCACATTCAAGAGTAATGATTCACCAGCCATCAGGAGGTGCACAAGGTGTTGCAACTGACATGGAAATCAACTTACGTGAAATGCTAAAACTGAAAGATGAATTATACAACATTATTTCGCAACATTCCGGACAATCTTTTGAGAGAGTGCACAAAGACAGTGAACGTGATTACTGGATGAAAGCCGATGAAGCAAAAGAATACGGTATGATTGATGAAGTATTGAGAAGAGGATAAATAGTTATTGGTTGATGGTTGATAGTTGTTGGATTTAAACCATCAACTATCAACCATCAACTATCAACAAAAAAAAGGAATGGCAAAAGTAGTATTAGAATGTTCGTTTTGTGGAAGAAAAAAGCCAGAAACCAATTTATTGATTGCAGGTATCAATGCACACATTTGTGATAAGTGTATTGAACAAGCACACGGAATTGTAATAGAAGAATTAAAATCAAGCGGGAGCTCAAAATTGGTTGGCGACTTAATTTTAAAGAAACCAAAAGAAATCAGAGCTTTCTTAGATCAGTATGTTATTGGTCAGGATCAGACAAAAAAAGTAATGTCAGTTGCGGTTTACAACCACTACAAACGTTTAATGCAACAGCAATTAGACGATGAAGTAGAGATTGAAAAAAGTAACATCATTATGGTAGGTCAAACCGGAACCGGAAAAACATTGGTAGCTAAAACTATCGCCAAAATGTTAGATGTTCCTTTGGCTATTGTTGATGCAACTGTACTTACAGAAGCAGGTTATGTAGGTGAAGATGTCGAAAGTATTTTGACACGTTTACTGCAGGCTGCTGATTACGATGTGACCAAAGCGGAAAGAGGAATCGTTTTTATTGATGAAATAGATAAAATTGCCCGTAAGAGCGATAATCCATCCATAACTCGTGACGTTTCTGGTGAAGGTGTGCAACAAGCTTTATTGAAATTATTGGAAGGAACAGTTGTAAATGTACCGCCAAAAGGAGGTCGTAAACATCCGGATCAAAAATTTGTTGAGGTAAATACACAAAACATTCTGTTTATTGCCGGAGGTGCTTTTGATGGCGTTGAAAAAATTATTTCGAAGCGTTTGAACCGTCAGGCAGTTGGTTATTCTACTTCTAAAAATGTGGACAATATCGACAAAGACAATTTGCTGCAATATATTATCCCAAAAGATATTAAAGATTTTGGTCTGATTCCTGAGATTATTGGTCGTCTACCTGTTTTAACGCACATGGATCCATTAGATAGAGAAACATTGCGTGCTATTCTGACCCAGCCTAAAAATGCATTGATCAAACAATATCAAAAGTTATTTTTAATGGATGAAGTAGAATTCAATATTACAGACGAAGCTTTGGATTTTATTGTAGATAAAGCATTGGAATACAAATTAGGTGCTCGTGGATTGCGTTCTTTATGCGAAGCTATCTTAACTGATGCGATGTACGAATTGCCAAGTTCAGATGATAAACTTTTGAAAATCGATAAAGAATATGCAGAGCACACTCTAAGTAAAAATTTATTGAAAAGGATGGAAATTGCTTCATAAGAAGTAATTTATAATTTCAAAACCCGGGTTATCGATGTAGCCCGGGTTTTTTTTATGATTGGAAGCCAGGTTTTTAGCCCTGATAGAAGCGGCATCCTATTGTTGCGGGGTTCGCAACAATAGATACAGCGGATAGCAGGACTAAAGGTGTTTTGAAAATTGAATTCCTGCTCCTGAAAAAACTACTGAACCCTAAACTTCTCCCGGTATTCAATTGGTTTCATTCCGACCATTTTAAAAAATACTTTACGGAAAGCTTTCGGGTCATTGTAACCCGTTTTTTCGATGATTTCTGAAATCGAAAGTTGGGTCTGTTCAAGGTATTTCTTTGAACTTTCTACGCGAATATTCTGCAAGTATTCAATTGGCGGAATTCCTGTAACCTGTTTAAACCGGCGTGTCATGTTTCTGGCACTTGTTGGAATATCTTTTGTGATTTCTTCCAGTTTTTCAATAGAATGGTACTGACTCTCAATTTTTTGCTGCAGCATCGCAACCAAACTGTCATTATGTAAATGATTGGGTCTGAACGTGCTGAAATAGCTTTGTTTGTATCGGTTTAAATCAATTGAGAAAATCTTAGCAATCTGAACTGCGATTTCGTTTCCACAATATTTCTGAACCAAAAGAATCAATAAATGAAAAGTCGAAGTCGATCCTCCACTTGTGTACAAACTACCATCAGCGGTGAGTGTTTCTTCGGGTTTTAATTTTACTAATGGAAAAGCTTTTGTAAACGCACTGCAGGCATCGACATGAGTAGTGGCCAATTTTTCGTTAAGCAAACCTGAAGCAGCAAATAAAAAGGCACCGGTACAAAAACTGGCTAATTCGCTTCCAGTTTGATGCTGCTTTTGCAACCAAGGAATAAATTTTTGATTCTTCTCAATCATTTCTGCCATATTATCAGTGGTAAAGGCGGGAATCAAAATGAGTTCTAAATTTTTATCATAATCCTCAATTAAATTTACTTCATAACCAAACAAATGCCTTTGTTCTATTTGTTCTGCCGATTGAAAAACCATAATTTCAAAAGGCTTTTCAGTTTCCTGATGTAATTTATTAGCTGTTTCAAAAACTTCTAAAATGGCTGCTACACTTAGTAATTTATAGTCATATCCCAAAATTAGACCTACCTTCTTGCTCATGATTTTAACTTTTTCAGTATTACGAAGATATGCATTTTGTCTTAAATGACCCTAAAGTTGACTTTTTTTGTAATCTAAAACGTATTATTTAACTTTAAATTTGTTTCAATAATTTGTAATTTTATAAATCATGAAAACAAAAATTTTCTTAAATCTTCCTGTAAAAGATTTAAATAGATCAATTACATTTTTTACTCAACTAGGTTTTTCTTTCAATCCAAAATTTACAAATGAAAAAGCAACTTGTTTGATTATTGGTGATAATATTAATGTAATGCTTTTAGTAGAAGAGTTTTTTAAAACATTTACAGCGAAAGAGATTTGTGATACTGCTAATGCAAGCGAAGTTATTATCTCGATATCAGCAGAAACCCGAAAAGGAGTAGATGAAATGATCGAAAAAGTGATGAAAGCCGGTGGATCAGATATGGAGACAAAAGATTACGGCTGGATGTATCAACGCAATTTTGTGGACTTAGACGGACATCATTGGGAGATTTTCTTTATGGACGAAAGTCAGATTCCGCAAATGGGTTAATCTGTTAATTTAACTAATTTAGAGTATGATAACTGTAAAAACTATAGTGAATGCTTCAATTGGTAAAGTTTGGGAATTTTGGACGACTCCAAAATATATTCAGAAATGGAATAACCCAACTGATGAATGGCATACACCATATGTAGAAAATGATCTAGAGGCTGGAGGGAAATTCAAGTATACAATGGCGAGAAAAGACGAAAGTATTTCTTTTAATTATGAAGGAATTTATACTAAAATCGACAATTTTTTAGTTATAGAATATCGACTTTTAGATAACAGAATAGGAAGTGTTCTTTTTGAAAATCAGAATGATAAAGTGAAAATTACAGAAATATTTGAACCCGAAGCAGTAAATTCTAAAAGTGAGCAAAAGCAATTTTGTCAAGCTGTTATTGATAATTTTAAAAAATATACTGAAGCAAATTAAATGATGAAATAATCAAATAAAAGCAGCGAAGTGACTGAATTTCTAAACAAACTAAACCATCCTTTTAGAACAGAAATAGAGCAATTGAGAGATGGCGTTTTAGTATCAAATAAAGATCTGACTGAAAATATAAAATGGAATGCACCCAACTATTGCTTTGAAAACGAAGACAGACTTACAATGAGGATTCAGCCATTAGCTACACAAGTTCAGCTGATTTTTCATAGAGGAGCAAAAAAGCAGAAACAGCCAAAAGACAGATTAATAGCAAATAAAAGCAAAATGTTAGTATGGAAAGAAAATGACAGGGCAATTATAACTTTTAAAAATTGTCAGGAGATTGAAAATGGAAAAGCGAAGCTGGAAAAATTATAAACGAATGGATAAATGCATCGTAAAAATAAACAATATTTTTTAAATAGATAACAACATGATTACAGTACAAACAACAATCAATTCATTAATAGAAAAGGTTTGGGAGTTTTGGACTTTACCGGAACATATTACAAAATGGAATTTTGCATCACCGGATTGGCATACGCCTTACGCAGAAAATGATTTAAGAGAAGGTGGGGAATTTAAATCGACTATGGCGGCGAAAGATGGGAGTTTGAGTTTTGACTTTGAAGGAGAATATACTTTGGTAAAACATCATAAAGCAATTGGGTACATTATAGCCGATGGAAGAAAGGTCGAAATTACTTTCAATGAAACTCCAGACGGGGTAGAAGTAATTGAAAGTTTTGATCCTGAAACACTAAATCCCGAAGAAATGCAGCGCGGAGGCTGGCAGGCGATTCTGGATAATTTTAAAAAGTATGTAGAAAGTAATTAGATATTTTCACAAATTCTAAGCCATTGAGATTGAGCTTTAGATATGCACATCAACAGAAAATAATATGAAACAAGCAATCAATTATTTTGCATTGATAATTTTAACATTGATTTCGTGCAATACCAAAACAGAAAAACTAAATAGTATGGAGACTACAAGCGATAGTTTAACTTTTAAAAGAGGATATTCTGAAGTAAATGGACTGAAAATGTATTATGAAATTTATGGACAAGGCAAGCCACTTTTTTTAATACATGGCGGTGGTTCTACTATTCAGACAAGTTTTGAAAAAATTATCCCTTTGCTTTCTAAAAATAGAAAGGTAATTGCAGTTGAATTGCAAGCCCATGGTCGTACAAATGATAGAAAAGCTGACCTTACATTTGAACAAGACGCAGACGATATTGCCAAACTACTTAAAAATCTAAACATTGCAAAAGCAGACTTTTTTGGTTTCAGTAACGGCGGGACTACAACTTTACAAATTGCAATTAGACATCCTGAAATTGTCGACAAAATAATTTTGGGCTCAGCGCTTGCTAAACGTAATGGAGTTCCTGATTGGTTTTGGGGCTTCATGTCTCAGGCAAAGTTGGAAAATATGCCTGAAAAACTGAAAGAAGGATACAAAAAGGTGGCAGCAGATAAAAACGGATTACAGATAATGCACGACAAAGATGTAAATAGAATGGTGAACTTCAGAGATATTACAGATGAGCAAATCAAATCTATCAAGGTACCTGCTTTAATTATTATTGGGGATAAGGATGTTATTTTACCCGAACATGCGATAGAACTTCACCGACAAATTGTAAACTCTGAATTGGCAATAATTCCAGGCGGACACGGAGGTTATATTGGCGAAATTACAACAGTTACTCCCGATTTTAAAGAAAATGAACTCGTTGTTCCAATGATTGAAAAGTTCTTAAACAAGAAGCAAAATGAATAATTAGGACTGTTAAGCAGTATGATAATATTAGGTTATTCTAAATTGTTTTTATCTTAAATAAGAAATAACTGCTTATGAATCTAATAAAACTGATTCATTTGAATTTTCTTAATAATTATTAATATGGTTAAAACATTAAAAAATACTATTATGACAAAGCAAATATGGCTTAATCTGCCGGTAAAAAATGTAGCAAAAGCGAAAGACTTTTTTTGGAAAATGGGCTTTTCGTTTAATGAACAACATGACACACCAAGTTCGACTTGCATGGTTATAGGTGAAGGAAATTTTGTTGTAATGCTTTTTGAAGAATTATTATTTAAAAGTTTTTCTCAAAATGAATTGACAGATCCAAATTCAAGTTCTGAAATCTTAATTTCAATTGATGCTGAAAGTAAAGAAGAGGTTGATGCTTTGGAAGAAAAAGTGAAAGAAGCCGGAGGAACAGTTTTTAGTCCGCCTGCTGAAAGTCAGGGATGGATGTACGGTTTTGGTTTTTCCGATTTAGATGGTCATCGCTGGAATGTTTTGCATATGGACTTTAGTAAATTATCATAATATGGAAACCTTAGAATTTAAAATCAGAATCAAAGCCCAGGCAGAAAAAGTCTGGTCGGTTTTGTGGGATGATGAAACCTACAAAAAATGGACAAGCGCTTTTTGCGAAGGTTCATACACCATAAGTGATTGGAAGGAAGGCGATAAAATACATTTCATGTCACCTAACGGAGAAGGAATGTATAGTATTATCGAAAATAAAATTCCAAATGAATACATGGCTTTTAAGCATTTAGGCGAAATAAAAGATTTTAAAGAATTACCTGTCACTGAAGAAACTAAAAAGTGGAGTGGAGCAATGGAAACCTATAGATTAACTAAGGATGACGAATTTATAGATTTAGTCGCGCAGGTAGATTCGGTCGAAAAATATATCGATTATTTCAAAGAAGTATTTCCAAAAGGATTGGAAATAGTAAAAGAACTTGCGGAAAAGTAAAAAACCAATATCAATTACAATGGCAATATCAAATTGTAATGAGGAATAGAAATGAATAATAACAATAAAATATCGAATCATGGCAACAGCAGTAAACCCTTATTTAATGTTTAATGGAAAGTGTGAAGAAGCATTTCTGTTTTATAAATCTGTTTTTGGAGGAGAATTTCCATATATAGGAAAATATAAAGATGCACCTGCAGAAGAGGGTGATAAACAACTTTCTGAGGAAGATGCAAACAGAATTATGCATGTTTCCCTGCCAATTGGCAATACCATTTTGATGGGAAGCGACAGTCATCCCAAATATGGTGATGTAGGTTTTGGAGATAATTTTTCAATTTCAATCAATACTGAAAGCACTGAAGAAGCAGACAGGCTTTTTAACGGACTTTCGGCCGGTGGTAAAGTTGAAATGCCAATGAACAAAACCTTTTGGGGAGCTTATTTCGGAATGTTTAAAGACAAATTCGGAATAAACTGGATGGTAAATTTTGATGAAAATGAACCAAATAAATAATAAAAAAGTTACGTTATTTTAATAGCGAAACAGAATTGTTAAATTAATTGAAAAAGCACATAAATATGTGCTTTTTCTTTTCAAAAAAACAAACAATATCCTTTTTTATCAAAAATAGATTGCCGATTTTTGTCGCTTCTTAAAATCAATAAGGATAATGGTAACAGAAGATAAAGAAATAATTTTATTAAAAGTTTCAGGACATGATAAAATAGGAGTTACAGCGGGTTTAACAGCTGTATTGGCAAATTATAACGCTATTATTTTAGACATTGGTCAGGCCGATATTCATGATACACTTTCTCTTGGAATTTTGTTCGAAATTGAAGCAGGTTCTTCTTCTGCCCCTGTTTTAAAAGATTTACTTTTTAAAGCTTACGAGTTAGAAATCAAAGTAAAGTTTATTCCAATTTCTATTGATGATTACGAAAAATGGGTTAAAACGCAATCTAAGCAACGTTATATTATCAATATTTTGGGCGAAAAGTTAACTGCTACACAATTGTCTGCCGTGACTCAAATTATGTCAGACCAACACTTAAATATTGATTCTATCATAAGACTAACGGGAAGAACCTCTGTGGTCGAAAAAGAAGAATATCCACGTTCTTGTATTCAATTATCGGTAACGGGCGAGATTGAAAATAAGATTCTAATGACAGCAAGTTTCATGGAAATTTCAAGAACATTAGATGTTGATATTTCTTTTCAGGAAGACAATATTTACAGAAGAAACAGACGTTTGGTTTGTTTCGATATGGATTCAACGTTAATTCAGACCGAAGTTATTGATGAATTGGCAGAACTTAACGGAGTAGGGGAACAAGTTCGCGCGATTACAGAATCGGCAATGAATGGCGAAATTGATTTCAACGAAAGCTTCAAAAAACGTATGGCTTTATTGGAAGGTTTAAGTGAAGACGTTTTACAAAAAGTAGCCGAAAATTTACCAATTACAAAAGGAGCACACCGCTTGATGAAAGCGCTGAAATATTACGGATATAAAACTGCAATTCTGTCCGGTGGATTTACTTATTTTGGAGAATACCTGCAAAAAGAATTAGGCATCGATTACGTACACGCCAATCAGCTAGAAATTAAAGACGGTAAATTAACCGGTAAATATATAGGTGATATCGTAGACGGTTTAAAAAAAGCCGAATACCTGACAGCCATTGCCGAAAAAGAGGGTATTCACATCAACCAGACCATTGCTGTTGGTGACGGAGCAAACGATCTGCCAATGATTAACTTAGCCGGTCTCGGAATCGCATTCCACGCCAAGCCAAAAGTAAAAGAAAGTGCTTCAAATTCTATTTCAAGTTTGGGTCTTGATGGCGTTTTATACTTATTAGGATACCACGACAGATATATTGATATGATGTAATTTAATCTGATTTTTTTCTCGTCAATTTTGTCCTTTCGAAGAATGAGAAATCTTCGAAAGTAACTCGATAATCAAAATAAAAATTCACAAAACCTTAGTTCATAAATTTAACCTAAGGTTTTTTTATGGGCATCCCCCGCCGAAAAAAGCGGGTCGGGCTATTCGTTCTAATCTTTTGTGCCGAACCCCGGCACAAAAGGATTTCCACTTCTATCCCTTATGCGGTTTAGTGGGATTTAAGGTTTTTAAACACGAGTAAAACTTTAATAATTAACATGATTTATTATAGCTCATCACTCATTGAGTCCCAAAAATCTGTATCCATTTTTTTAATTTCGATTGTTTGCTCTATTTGCATTCCTAGTCCATAATCATAAATATAACTTGCTAAGTCTTTTCCATCAATTAATACAACCGTTGTATTTCCGAATAAATTTTCTACGTATTCTATAGCACCTCTAGTAAAATAAGAAGTGGTTATGAAAACCCCTTTATTAGATTGAGCAACAGCTAATGCACCTACAAACTTCTGAATTTCTTCACGCCCAATCGCAATGTCAAGGCGATATCTTTTAGCTTGGATATTAATTCTCCCAAATCCTAAAATATCTTCTTTTATAATTCCATCAATCCCTCCATCGTTAGATCTTTGAGTGATCAACCCGGAATTTTTTATTTCTCCTCCATATCCCATTTTCTGCAATAATAACACAACTAATTTTTCAAAAGCAGTTGGAGTTTTACTTAAAATAGTTGTTAATATTTCATCATAAACTGAATTTCGAATATTACTGAATGATGTATAAAGTTTTTCTTGTGGAGTTAGCCTATCACTTGTTTCAATTATTTTTATTTCAGGATTTTTGTTCGTTTTTTTTGTTTTGTCACGTTTTGCAACTTTTTCATCAACGTAGGTATTAATTTTATCTGGATTTTTTAGTATCTCAATTCCTTTTGAATTGATTTTGTAATTTCCTCTTGCAGGTTTGTCCAAAAGACCTGCCATATTCAAATAACTTAATGCCCAAGAAATTCTATCATAGAAGATATGTCCATTGCCTGATGTGTACATTTCATTAATTTCTTCTTCTGTTAAGTCAAATTCTTTAGAAAGTGGTTCAATGAAGTCTTTTAATTTCATTGTTTTTCCATCTAATAATAAATTTAATGAAGGAATTCTGAGTTCATCATGTTTTGGTATTGCCATATTTTTTCTTTAAATATAATAGAAATGAATTATTGAGGTTGTCTACATCTCCTTCAGCTGCTCCAAATAATCTCTCTGATTCGAAAGTCTCGGAATCTTATGTTGTCCACCTAATTTGTCTCTTTCTTTTAACCAGTCATAAAATAAATTTTCTCTGGCAACATTAATCACCAAAGGATTTAAAGTCATGTTATTGTATCTTTTTGCTTCGTAATCGGAGTTTAAAGTCTGTAAAGTTTCGTCGAGCACTTTCTGGAAAAGCCCAACATCAGCCGGTTTTTTTTTGAATTCAATCATCCATTCATGAGCGCCTTTTTCTTTGTCCTGCATGAAAATAGGAGCAACGGTATAATCAATAACTTCGGTATGGGTTATTTTACAAGCTTTAGCAATCGCCTGATCGGTATTTTCTACCATTAATTCTTCACCAAAAACATTAATATGATGTTTCGTTCTTCCAGTGACCCGAATTCTATATGGGTTTAATGAGGTAAAACGAATGGTATCTCCAATTAAATAGCGCCATAATCCGGAATTAGTCGTAATAACTATAGCATAATTTTTATTCAGTTCAACATCGGCCAAACGAACTACTTTTTGGTTTGGAGTATCAAAAGTATCCATTGGAATAAACTCGTAGAAAATACCATAATCCAACATCAGTAATAAATCGCTGGAATTATTCAAATCCTGTATGGCGAAAAATCCTTCAGAGGCATTGTAGATTTCGTAGTATTTAAAATCCTTGCTTGGAAGTATGTTTTTGTATTGTTCTTTATAGGGAGAAAAACTCACGCCACCATGAAAATACACTTCAAGGTTTGGCCAAAGTTCAAGCAGATTTGCTTTCCCTGTATCTTCTAAAACGCGATTCATCAAAACCAGCATCCAAGAAGGGACTCCGGCAAAACTGGTTACGTTTTCATATTTTGTTTCGTTTATAATTGCAGCAATTTTGCTTTCCCATTCCGTCATCAGGGAAATTTTATTGCTCGGAGTACTGCTAAACTCTGCCCAAATAGGCATATTTTCGATCAAAATCGCCGATAAATCACCAAAAAAAGTATTGTTGTTTTCGTAAATCTGAGAACTTCCGCCCAAGCGAAGACTTTTCCCTACAAACAATTCAGAATCTTCATTATTATTTAGATACAAACAAAGTAAATCTTTACTGCCTTTATAGTGGCAATCTTCCAAAGCTTCGTTGCTTACAGGTATAAATTTGCTTTTGGCATTTGTTGTTCCACTCGATTTTGCAAACCATTTTATAGGGGTCTCCCAAAAAACACCCTGCTCACCCTGTCTTGTACGTTCGATTAGGGGCTGTAATTCTTCGTAACCCGAAATTGGAACTCTTTCTGTAAAAGTCTGATATGAATTGATTGATGAAAATTCATATTTTTTTCCAAGAATCGTATTTTCTGACGCTGTTAATAAATTGTGCAGGAGTTCTTCCTGGACTTCGTTTGGATATTTTAGAAAAAGTTCTATCTGATGTATTCTTTGTTTCAGAACCCACGAAGCAAACGAATTTATTATGGATATAGGCATGAGGGAATTTTAGATTTTTGATTGCTGATTTTAGATTTTAGATTTTGTGGTTAGTGCAAAATCAGGAAATTTAAAATTTGAATATTGATAACAAATATTAACTTTGTCATTCATATCAAAAATAGTGTTTTTTTACAAAAAACAATTTATTTGCAACAAAGATTCCTTTTCATAAAATGAATTTTTAAACAGGAATCTAAAATCTAAATTTTAAACACTACAATCTAAAATATCAAATGCAATATCAAGGAGTACTTACAAAAATGCAAACTGAAATTGGGAATCCAATTCAATATTATTTGGTTTTTGAAGATAGTTTTCTCAATATGAATCAATTATTGAATAAGGAAATCGAAATCAATTTTGCAGGTTATCAATGTTTGAATTGCTGTAAAAAGAAAAAAATATTCCGTCAGGGATTTTGCTACGATTGTTTTTATTCAAGTCCTGCTGTTGGTGACTGGATTATGAGACCTGAATTGAGCACGGCACATTTAGGAATCGCAGATCGTGATTTAGAATATGAGCAAAAAGTTCAGTTGCAGACTCACGTTGTATATTTGGCTGTAGCAAGCGAAATAAAAGTAGGGGTAACCCGCAAAACACAAGTACCAACCAGATGGATAGACCAGGGCGCAAGTCATGCAATTGCTGTTGTTGAGGTTCCTAACAGATATTTGGCAGGAATTACCGAAGTGGCACTAAAAAATCATTATACAGATAAAACCAATTGGAGAAAAATGCTTCAAAACCCAACGCAGACTTTCGATCTAATTGCTGAAAAAGAAAAATTGGAAAGCTTAATTCCGGAAGAAGCCAGAGATTACTTTTATAGCCAAAAAGATGATGTCTGTGATTTACATTATCCGGTTCTTCATTATCCTGAAAAAGTGGCAAGTCTAAATTTAGATAAAATACCATCATTTCATGGTAAGCTAATCGGAATCAAAGGCCAGTATTTAATTTTTGAAAACGGAACTGTTTTTAATGTCAGAGGTTCGGAAGGCTATTTGGTTTCAATTTCTGTTTAAATTTTAGATTTTAGAATGTTAAAAAAAAAATGCTTTGTTAATTACAAAGCATTTTTTATGCATTGTAAGTATTTGATAATAATATATTTGGAGTGGTGATATTGAAACATTTGGTTACAATTTTATAATGATTACTTGTTGAAGGATTTTTATCTTTAAAAGATTAAGGAATTAGTTTTGTAAAAATTACAAAAAAGATTCGTTTTTAAACGATTATAAATCAGGTTAATTAGTTATAAAATGGGAGTTTTAAATAAAATAAATGTTTTGAGACGCGCTATAACGCATGGTTTAACACAGAATATCGGAAAATCATACGCTGATCAAGGCATTACTTTAGTTAACAGAAACGAAATCAAGAGAGTATTGATATGCAGGCCAAATGGTCGCCTCGGAAATATTTTATTAATTACACCTTTCGTCCAGGAACTGGAAGAAACTTTTCCAAATTGTAAAATTGATTTATTTGTAAAAGGGACTTTAGCAACTGTTATTTTTGAAAACTATGATCATATATCCAGAATAATCGAATTGCCCAAAAAACCTTTCAGTAATTTATTAAAATATTTTAGTGTATGGATTTCCTTAAAAAGATATAAATACGATATTGCCATAAATGTAGATCAAGGTTCATCTTCGGGACGCCTTGGAGTAAAATTTTCTAATTCGAAATTTAAATTTTTTGGTGATTTGCCTTCTTCTGCCAATTTATATTATAGGGATTATGCTCATATTGCCAAATACCCTATTTATCATTTTCGGGATTATCTAACCAAATTAGGTTTTGATAAAAAGGAAAATCATATTGCTCCGCTGGATCTTAAACTAACTTCTTTTGAAATTGCTCAAGGAAAGAAAACATTAAACAACCTGGTGCACCATAATTACAAAAAAACAATTTGTTTGTTTACGTATGCAACCGGAGCAAAATGTTTACCGGAAACCTGGTGGGAAGATTTTTATGCTAATCTGAAAGCTCAATACAAAAATTTTAATATCATTGAGATCCTGCCAATAGAAAATGTTTCTCAGATTGGTTTTAAAGCGCCTGTATTTTACAGTAAAGATATTCGTGAAATTGGAGCTTTAATAGCTAGTACTGATATATTTATTGGAGCAGATAGTGGAATCATGCATTTGGCTAGTGCTGTTCATACCCCTACTGTAGGATTGTTTTCAGTTTCAAACCTAAAAAAATATGAACCATACTATAATAACAGCATTGGGGTAGATGTGAATAGTTTCTCTGAAAAAGACTATTTTAAAATTTTCAATACAATTTTAGATAACGGAAAATCAGGGGTGTATTACAAAGCAATTTAAATAAAAAAGGTCAATCTTCCGATTGACCTTTTCGTTTATATTATTTTTTCTTCTTAAACAAGCCATTCAATAACTCGCTGGCTTTTGTTTTTACTTCTTCAGTAGTTTTGGCCTTATTTTGAGTTTCGGTCTTCGTAGTGTCTTTTGATTTGGTGTTTTTATTAAGCAAATCTGTAAGTGCCGAAGTACCTTGTTTGGCTAATTTCTCTTTTTGTTGATTAACCACCTGCGTCGTAAGATTGCTAACTGCTGTCTTAGTATCGATAGCTACTTTTGGGTTTGAAAAATTACCAGTAATCATACCTGAAATTGGAATATTCTCTAATTTAGCAGCATCAGCAGGAGACATTTTAGCAAGAAAAGCATTTGCTTCTGAACCTAAGTATTTTGCAGGAACATCTAATTTAATATTGTAATTCATGGTTTGGTCAAAACCATGAGTTCCTCCAATCGTAGCTTTGATATCCTGATATTTTATATCAAATGGTTTTACATTTACTTTCCCGTCTTCAAAAGTTAAAGCCATCTTCAGGTCATTCAGGTTTAATTTATTTACATCAATAAAACTTACTTTTGAACCTAAAGCACTTAATAAATTAGAGTTTTTGGCGTTTACAGTTGTAGAAAGTAATTGTCCGAACAAATCTCCTGTAATTGATTTTAAATCCGGTGTCAGTTCATTTGCATCTAAATTTCCGTTTAATTTTATAGTCGAATTTAATTTACCATTAATGATTCCCGCTATAGGTGCAATTTTTTTCATCATATCCAATTGCGTAAAAGTCTGTGCAATATCAACCTGATTAAAACCTAAATTCATATCAAAGGTTGGTACTTTTTCTTTTGTAGAAACAGCGCCTGTTAAACCAATTGTTCCTCCAAATATGGATGTTTTAAAATTTTCTAAAAGCGCTTTTTCATCTTTTATAATCAATTTTCCTGAAACGTCTTTTAGTTTTAGATTATCATATAAAACAGTTGTAGCTTTTGCGTTTAGAGTACAATTCAGGAACGCAGGAATTTTCATTGCCTCTGCAGGCTTTGCAGCTGTTTTTGTTTCAGTTTTTGCTTCACCGGTTGCACCGGTAGTTTTTGCAGGTTCGCCGGAAGTCATGAAATCATCAACAGCCAATTGGTTTGAACTCATGTTGAAATTTCCTTTCAGCTCTTGCTTTTTAAACATAAATCCATAGAAATTTTCTAAAACACCATTAATACTGATGTCACTTTTCCCAGTAGTTGCATTAAACTGTTTTAAGTTGATTCGGCTTGGATTAAACTCAACCAAAGCAGTACTGATGTTCATCGATTTGTTATTCTCATCTGTATATTTGAATCCTGACAGACTCATAGTTCCAGCATTTTTGATGTTTTCGTATTGGCTTTTTTCAACTGAAGCCATATCAAATTGCGTCGTAACATCCGCTTTTAAAATACCCGCCAAAGGGGTATCCATTTTAATTGGATATGCTTTTGAAAGATTTGCAAGGTTTACAGTTCCTTTTAAAGCGGCATCAACCATTGGATTTACGGTTATATTTTTAACATTGGCTTTAGCACTAAAAACATCCTGATCAATTCTAAACGAAAGTTTGTCCAGATTTACATAAGTATCATTTAAAATACCGGTTTCATTGATGATTTTAGTATCTATTACAATATTCTGAACTGATTTTGGTAAGTTTGGATATTGAAAAGATGAATTGTTTGATGCAATCGCAATATTAAATTTTGGAACAGTTGTTTCTGTCAGTTCCCCTTTGGCAAAACCAATAATGGTAAAGTCTCCGGTTGTTTTTACACCATCTAAACCAGAAGCATAAGCTGAAGGAATTAACCCTAAGAAATTAGTAAACGATGAGGTTGGGGTTTTAAATTTTAAATCGTAAATCTGACCCGCTTCAACCATTTGGATAAATCCGTCAAATTCTAAAGGCAATTGATTGATTAAAGCTTTGTTCTCTTTAAAAGTATATTTGCTTTTCTCTAAATCAATTCCTAAAACAGCATCTAAAGTGAGTTTTACATTTTTAAGATAATTCATTTTATCCATATCTAAAGAAACTTTGGCCGTAGATTTTGTAGTTAAATCAAGTTGAGAATTGGTAAAATCTCCCGTGCCTTCATGGTTAAGACTATCAATTACCATCTTTATTTTGGATCCCTGATCAATATATCTAAAAGTGAAATTTTCAATTTTATAATTCTGAATTTTTAGCGAAAGTGGTTCGCTTTTCTCTTCTTTTGCTGTTTCTTTTTTGTCTTTTAAAGCAATGTCAAAGTTTCCAAGTCCGTCTTTGTTAAATATAATATTAATTAAGCCATTTTTAGAGCTTATTCCTTCAATACTTAAAGGTTCTTCTTTTCCTTTGAACAGTTCTTTGATGCTCATTTTTAAATCCAATTCGCCTAACGAAACTAAAGTATCTCCTTCAAAAGGAGCTTTGTTGATAATGACTAACTTTTCAATTGAAACATTAGCATTTGGGAAATTTTTAAACAAACTTAAATCAGCATCTGCAAAACTTACTTTTGCGTCGACACTTTCATTAATGGCTTCAGCAATTTTGGCTTTGATCTGATCTTTAAAAAAGTACGGAATGGCAAATAACGCCGCAATAAAAACAACAAGTAAAATACCGGTGATTTTTAGAATTTTTTTAAGCATATAAATAGAATTTGAGGTTTAATTGTATAATTGGATCGCTGTAAAAATAGTTTTTTTGATTGAGTTTAAAGATAAAGTTTTACTAAAAATATAAGTAATATATTTGTTTTTTTAGGGATAAAAAAATCCGTCTGAATATATATTCAAACGGATTTGTAATGGTTTTATGATTTTAATTATTTTTTAATGAAAGAAATAATATTACTTGTCATGATTTCTGAAACAGGTAAATTTTCATTATTGTAACTTTCCATGTTTGCCTGATTATCACCATCGATATTTTTCATGATATGATTCATTTTGTCAACGATCAAAAGTTCCGCATTTTTGTTTGCCTGCGATAAAAGCTCCGCATCTTTTACAGTTACTTGTAAATCCTTGTTTCCCTGAACAATCAAAATTGGAATATTTAATTTTTTGATTTCTGTTTGAGGATCGTATTTAAACCATGAAATTAAATAAGGCTGAATGCTCGCTCTAAAAAGAGAATTTAGCATAGGATCAACTTTTTTTACCGTGTTGCCGCTCTTGAGGCTGTCAATTATTGGGAACGTCAAATCGTTTAGCTGTTTATTCGATTTAGATGCGATTTGTGTTTTTATCAATTGATCAGCTGATTCTCCCGGACCTGCAATAGAAATGAATTTATTTGCTTTTGCTCCTGCAATCATTCCTATTAAGGAACCTTCGCTATGTCCGATAACAATTACTTCAGAAAAACGTTTGTCTTGTTTTAGTAGATTAATCCAGCTTTTGGCGTCTTCAGTATAATTTTCAAATACCAGCGTTTGTTCTGAAATTGCAGAAGCTTTACTTTCTCCAATTCCTCTTTTATCATAACGCAATGATGCGATTCCATTTTTTGCCAGTTCTTCCGCCAGCATTTTCAACGAATTGTTTTTCATCATCGGATTATTTCCGTTTCTGTCTGTTGGTCCGGAACCTGAAATTAGCAATGCTACAGGAAATTTCTTTGTCAGATCAGGAGGAGTTGTTAATGTTCCAAAAAGCTGATCGGTATTGATTTTTAAAACTATAGGAGATTCCTTAAAAGTGATTTCATTTTTATCCTGAGCATTTGCTAAATTCAAAAATAAGACGGCGACAAGAAAAACTATTTTTTTCATTTTCGTATTCAACTATTTTATATTTAATCCGAAAGGAAGCATTGCCTGAACTCCTTTTTGCTTTTGAAGTCTTTTTACCTGCTCAATAAGCATATAATTTTCTTCGCCAATTTCTTCTTTTATAAAAGCTTCTTTAGATTGTGCAAAAGGCAAACCTGAAAGTAAGTCATTGAATGTTTTTTCGTATACAGGATAATTCTGTGTACTATATGATTTTATCTTGGCTATTTTGGCAGCTTCAGTAATAGCGTCATTTAATCCTCCAATTTTGTCTACTAAGCCAATTTTTAAAGCTTCACTGCCAGACCAGACTCTTCCTTGTGCAATAGTATCTACTTGGGCGAAAGTCATTTTTCGACCTTCTGCAACATGGGTTACAAAAGTGTTGTAAATGTGCTCAACGCCTTCTAAGGTGAAAGCTTTGAACTTTTCATCAACAGGTACAAACGGACTATAATTTGCTGAATTTTCATGTGTTTTTACCTGTTCTGTGTTGATACCTAATTTATTTGCCAAAGGGCTAAAATTTGGTAAAACACCAAAAACGCCAATGGAACCTGTGATTGTATTTTTTTCGGCAAAAATTGTATTGGCGTTACAAGCAATATAATAACCGCCAGATGCTGCATAATTTCCCATAGAAACCACAACAGGTTTTACTTTTTTGGTGATTTCAATTTCTCTCCAGATTAAGTCGGATGTTAGTGCGCTTCCGCCGGGACTGTCTATTCTTAATACAATCGCTTGTACGTCTTCATTTTTTCTGGCTTCCTGTAAGGAACGTCTCATTGAACCTTCACCAATTTGATTAACATCGCCTTCACCACTTCCTATTTCGCCCTGAGCGTAGATAATGGCAATTTGATCGGTTGCAGTATTGGTTAAAGCTGTGGTAACGTTGTTTTGAGTGTAATCTGAAATAGATATTTTGTTATAATCATCATCACCGGTTACTTTTAATGCTTTTTTTATTGCGTTATGATACACATCTTCATAAGCCACAATGTCTACTAAATGTTGCGATTTTGCCATTTCAGGCGTTCGGGCTAATAAGCCATTTGCAATTTCGTTTAATTTAGTAACAGGAATATCTCTGCTTTTTGAAATATCAGCCACAACAGTTGACCAAATCGAATTTAAAAGAGCGGTTATTTGTTCTCTGTTGGCATCGCTCATTTTATTTTCAAGGAAAGGCTCAACGGCACTTTTGTATTTTCCGTGTCGGATCACTTCCATATGAATGCCTGATTTTTCCTGAAAATCTTTAAAAAACATAACTTCAGAAGAGAGTCCTTTAAAATCTAAATCTCCGGCAGGGTTCAAATAAACTGTGTTGGCTACCGAGTTTAGATAATATTCTTTTTGCGTATAGGTATTGGCATATGCCCAAACAAATTTTCCTGATTTTTTGAAACTTTGCAACGCATTTCTCAAATCTTTATATTGAGCCAGTCCTAAGGAAGATTCATCATTTAATATTGAGATTCCCTTGATTTTATCGTCTGTTTTTGCTGCTTCAATTGCATTGATTACATCGGTTAAGCCAATTTTTTCATCCTTCGAGAATTGGGTTACCCATGGGTCTTTATATTTTCCTGCATAATCATTATTGATTTCTTTTAAATTTAATTCGATAACCGAATCTGCTTTAACAGAAACGCTGTCATCTCCTCCAAAAATAGTTCCGATAAGGATTACTCCGAAAACGAATAGCATAATAAAAACAAAAATACCAATAACTGTGGCGATTACATTTCCTAGAAATTTCATAAAATACTTTTTTTAAATAAGTAGTAAAAAGTGCAGCTTTGTTACAAATTTTGAGGCTAAATTTTTAATTGAATAAGCTGCCGCTACACAAATATATTGTTAATTCTAAAATAGTTTTAGTTAATTTGCATTAATTATGAAATCACAGCATCAGGTCGTTTTATCAATAGGCAGCAATCAGGGAAATCGGTTGGAAAATATCGAAAGTTGTATCCATTTAATACATCAGGAAGTTGGAACAGTAATTCAGCTTTCGAAATTGTATGAAACGCCTGCCTGGGGATTCGAAAGTGATGCTTTTTATAATTGTGCGTTGCTTTTACACAGTTATTCTTCGGCACAAAAAATACTCAATCAGGTTCTCAAAGTAGAAAAACAATTAGGACGTATTCGCTCTGGCCAGAAAGGTTATCAATCCCGAGTTATCGATGTTGATTTGATTGTTTTTGACGATCAGATTATTGAATCACAGAAACTACAGATTCCGCATCCGCTACTGCAAAACCGAAAGTTTGTTTTACTGCCGATGCAGGATTTGAAATTAAACTGGAAACACCCTATTCTTCAAAAAACAGTTTCCGAACTTATTGCCATTACACCAGATGATAGTGTTTGCACAGTGGTTAAGAATTTAAAAAATCCATTGGAGGCAATTCCGTTGCGACAATTTAATTATATTGCCTTTGAAGGAAATATTGGTGCAGGAAAAACGACTTTAGTACAAAAAATTGCCGAAGATTTTAATGCAAAAATGGTGTTGGAACGTTTTGCAGATAATCCGTTTTTACCAAAATTTTATAAGGATCAAAACAGATATGCTTTCCCTTTAGAAATGTCTTTTCTGGCCGATCGTTATCAGCAGTTGTCTGATGATCTGGCACAATTTGATTTGTTTAAGGATTTTGTAATTGCCGATTATCATATCTTTAAGTCACTTATCTTTGCAAAAATTACGCTTGCAGAAGATGAATATCGTTTGTATCGAAATTTGTTTGATATTATTTACAAAGAGATGCCAAAACCAGATTTGTATGTTTATTTGTATCAGAATACAAACAGATTACTCCAGAATATTAAAAAGAGAGGCAGAAATTACGAACAAAACATTTCAGCTGATTATTTAGATAAAATAAATAATGGTTATTTGGATTATATTAAATCCCAAACCGATTTGAATGTTTTGATAATTGATGTTTCAGATTGTGATTTTGTTAAGAACCATGAAGATTATCTTTTTATTTTGAATAAAATACAGAATGCAATTGGATAATTAGAAAATTTTGTTTTTTTATCATATCATTTTTTTAATTGACAAATTTTCAAAATAAAATTATCTCTTCAAAGAAAAATGTCCTCTCAACATAGGTTTTGTATCATCAATTTTCATAGCGTACCAATAATCAGAAGCGGGCAGAGGTATTGCATTAAAAGTGCCGTCCCAGCTCATTTTTGAAGCATTTAATTGTATCAAAAGTTTTCCATATCGATCAAAAATAGTAACCTGTGCTTCAGGATAATTTTCCATTCCGGTTACTTCCCAAGAATCATTAAAAGTGTCATTGTTTGGAGTAAAAAAAGGAGGGAAAATCAATACAATAAAACTTTGGGTTACTTCATTAATGTTACATACATTGTCTTTTGCTCTTACATAAGCAGACTGCAGACCACCAGCCACATCGTAAAAAGCATTTGAAGTCTGGTAATTCAATCCGTCAATAGAGTATTCGAAATAATTTTTCGCATTTGTCAGATGGATAGTAATGGATCTGTTATTGACGTCGATGTTTTTAATGATTGGTTTTTCATACTTCAGAACTGTTATATTTTTTGTGCTGGTACAGTTTTCAGGATTTTGACTTGTTACATCAACACTGTAATTTCCGGAATTTGAAACAGAAATACTTTGTGTTGTTTCTCCTGTTGACCATCTATATGTCATTCCGCTTATTTTAGCATCTAATATAACGGCTTGGTTTTCGCATAAAACAACTTCTTCGTCACTAACAACCGGAGGAGTGTAAAAAATTATATTTGCCGGAGTGCGATTTGAATCACATCCATTATTTGAGGCTTCAGCATAATAAGTCGTATTTGCTGAAACGTTTGGAGTAGTAAACCTATTTCCGGTATAAACACTTGTTCCACCTGTTGGTGTTGTAAACCAATTAATGATTCCAATATTTGAAGTTGCCTGTAATGTTACTGTTCCTGTTCCGCACCTGGAAACAGAAGAAAGTACAATTGGAGCTTCCGGAGTTTTGTTTACTGTTGCAACTACTGTTTTTCTGTTTATTTCACAACCTGCATCTGCATAGTAAGTTGTTGTAGTGCTTATCATTGGGGTTGTATACGTGTTTCCTGTTCCTAGTAAAGTACCGCCTACTGCAGCATCGTACCAAGTAATTGTTCCTGAGTTTGAAGTAGCAGTTAAAGTAACGGTTCCTAAATCACAAATTGGATTTTGAGAAGTAATGATAGCTTCCGGAATCGTAATTTGAGTACTGGCGGCAATTTCTATAGGAGATTCACCCGGCATTCCTCCATATTCTACAATATATCCTTTTGGTTGATAATCACCACTTGATGATCCTGTATTTGATAAATCATTCCATGAACCCGGAATTCCAACACCTGGGGCTGTAATGTGTGCATAATCTTCATCTCCGGTCTGATTCGGTTCGTTGTTATTCCAAAAAGCGAAGTTAGGTGTAGTTCCATTAGAAAGACCATTCCAGAAAATAGTTCCACTCCCATTGTTTTCAAGTCCTTCTGGCCCAGTAACCCATTTCCATACGTTTTCGGTTTCAGTATCACTGCCGCCAATCCAACCAGCACCTGAAGCTTGTTCACCTGATAATTTTGCTTCATCAGCAGATAAAATTGTAGCCAAATATCCCTTGAGGCCATAATAGGTGCTATTTTCTGCTGCTACTCTTGCTTGTGTCCAGGTAATGCCAATATTGGGAACAAATTGGTAAAAATGTCCGGTTGATGGCAAAAAATTTGCCTGACCAATAGTTATAGAAAAAGTTTTGGTTCCTGATGCAGTAGTAGAAGAGTTTAAAAAAATAACATCTTTAATTGCATATTCAAAATCGGAATATGAAACATCAACACCCGTAGGACTAGATAATTTTAATTTTCCGGCAGTAATATCCCAACTTGTTACAATAGAAGGATGCAATGTCGGATTAGAAAGTTCAAGCTTGTCAAAACCATGAGAATATCCGGAAGAAATTTGAATATATACTGCTGTTGTTCCTGGTTCTGTAATATCATGCGTAATAGTAATACCAGTGACAATATTTATACTATTTTGCGGGCAAAATAATTGATTTCCCTGAGCTTTAATTACAGGAGGATTGATTGCAAAAGTTATTATTTTTGAATTTCTTTTTATATTTGATTTTAAAGTATCATTCTTTGAAAAAATTAAGGTCTTTTCAAAGATCTTAATTTTTTCAGTTGTATAAGCCTTATTAGAGCTTATACTGTACAACAAAATTGATATTATCAAGAAATTGATTTTTTTCATTCTATAAAAATATCAATTTTATAATAATAAAAAAACACATTTAAATTATAGTGTTAAATATATAAGGATTGTTGTATTGAATTGCTTTTTTTTAATCTTTTCTCGGCCAATTTATTTTTTTAAATAAATCCCAGACAACTATTCCGGCACTTACAGAAATGTTCAAAGAATGTTTGGTTCCCAATTGCGGAATTTCGATACATCCGTCACAAATAGCTACTGCTTCCTGCGAAACGCCATATACTTCATTCCCGAAAACCAAAGCATATTTCTTATTTTTTTCTACACAGAAATCCTGAAGAAAAATGGAACTTTCTACTTGTTCAATAGCCAGAGTACATACATTTTCTTTCTTAAGATTTTCAATGACTTTCATTACGTTTTCATGGTGTTCCCACGCGACAGTTTCGGTAGCGCCAAGTGCAGTTTTGTGAATTTCTTTATTAGGCGGCGTAGCTGTAATGCCACAAAGAATTATTTTTTCGATCAAAAAAGCATCTGCAGTTCTAAATACAGAACCTATGTTGTGCAGGCTGCGAATATCATCTAATACTAAAATCAGAGGAGTTTTGTCTGATTTTTTAAAATCATCAATCGATTTTCTGTCCAGTTCACTATTTTCAAGTTTTCTCATTTGTCTTGCATTCAGGTCATAAAAAAAGCTTCCAAAGATAAGGAAGCTTTTCGATTTATTTTATATTGTTTTTCAGATTAGCTTTTTACTGGATCTGGTAAAACAGTACCTTTAATGGTTAAAGTTTTTGTTGGTTGACCTTCAGCATTTGAAGTAACGGTTACTGTTTTTGTAAATGCACCAACTCTGTCAGTTGCATATTTTACACCAATAACACCTTTAGCTCCTGGAGCAATTGGTTCTTTTGGTGTTGTTGGTACAGTACAACCGCAAGATCCCTGAGTATTCGTAATGATTAATGGTTTAGTTCCGTTGTTTACAAAAACGAACTGACGGTTACCATCAGCATTATGAGCGATAGTTCCGTAATCTATAGTTTCGTTTTCAAAAACCATTCCGGCACCCTGAACTTTAGCAGTAGCAGCTTTTTTAGTACTTTGAGCATTAGAAGCTGTAATTCCAGCTACAGCCAACATAGCGAATAAAATTATTTTTTTCATTTTAAGAGTCTTTATTGTTTTAATGATCAACAAATCTATGTAAAATTCTCAAATTTCAACATAAAAAGTTCTTAAAAATATTTTAATTTTTTGTAGCATTTCCTTATTCCTTCAAAATATTATAAATTCGCTGTCGTAAATTTTTATTTAAAAACACAATAATTTGGCAGCTAAAGATAAAATGGTGAAAGAAACACCCTTAATGAAACAGTACAATGAAATCAAGAGAAAATATCCTGATGCGTGTCTGCTTTTTAGGGTAGGGGATTTTTACGAAACCTTTGGAGAAGACGCCATTAGAGCTTCTAAAATTCTTGGAATTACCCTGACAAAAAGAGGTGCGGGTTCTGAAACTGAAACGGCTTTGGCAGGTTTTCCTCATCATTCTATCAATACGTATTTGCCAAAATTGGTTAAAGCCGGACTTCGGGTAGCGATTTGCGATCAGCTTGAAGATCCAAAGATGACTAAAACTATTGTGAAACGAGGTGTTACTGAACTGGTAACTCCTGGGGTTTCTTTAAATGACGAGGTTTTACAATCAAAATCAAATAACTTTTTGGCATCAGTGTATTTTGCTAATAAAAGTATCGGGATTTCTTTTTTGGATGTTTCTACAGGAGAATTTTTAACGGCTCAGGGAAATGCAGAGTATATTGATAAGCTGTTACAGAATTTTAATCCGAGTGAAGTTCTGGTTCCAAAAAATAACAAAAGTGATTTTGCAGTTGCTTTTGGAGATGACTTTCATAGTTTTTATCTGGAAGATTGGATTTATAAGGAGGATTATGCTTTAGAAATTTTGACAAAACATTTTCAAACTGTTTCCTTAAAAGGTTTTGGAGTGGAAGAATTAAAAGAAGGTATCATTGCTTCGGGAGCAATTTTATATTATTTGTCGGAAACGCAGCATAATCGGGTACAACATATCACAGCAATTCAGCGTATTGCTGAAGATGCTTATGTTTGGATGGATCGTTTTACAATCAGGAACCTGGAATTATATCACAGTTATAATCCGAATGCTGTAACACTTTTGGATGTAATTGACAGGACACTTTCGCCAATGGGAGGTCGTTTATTGAAACGATGGCTGGCTCTTCCGTTAAAAGATAATAATAAAATAAAAGGACGTCATGATGTTGTTTCATATTTGAAATCAAATCCTGAGATTTTACATAATATTCAGTATCAAATCAAGCAAATTTCAGATTTAGAGCGTTTGATTTCAAAAATTGCTGCTGGAAAAGTTTCGCCTCGTGAGATTGTTTATTTAAAAGAATCTTTGGATGCGATTATTCCAATTAAAACTTTGGCACTGCAAAGCCCTCAGGAAGCTGTAAAGATTATTGGAGATAGTCTGCATGCTTGTGATTTGTTGAGGGAAAAAATCAAGACAACTTTAAATCAGGATGCGCCTGTTGCTGTTGCAAAAGGAAATGCCATTGCAAAAGGGATTAGTGAAGAATTGGATGAATTGCGTGCTATTTCAACTTCCGGTAAAGAATTTTTAGAAGGAATTGAAAGAAGGGAGTCGGAGAGAACCGGAATTTCGTCATTGAAGATCTCTTTTAACAACGTTTTTGGTTATTATATTGAAGTTCGAAATACACATAAAGATAAAGTGCCGGAAGAATGGATTCGTAAACAGACTCTGGTAAATGCCGAGCGTTATATTACAGAAGAATTAAAAGAATACGAAACCAAAATTTTAGGTGCCGAAGAAAAAATTCATAAAATTGAATCGGAACTTTTTGAACAATTAGTGGCCTGGATTGCAACATATATCAAGCCTGTTCAAATGAATGCTAATCTGGTAGCGCAATTAGATTGTTTATGTTCATTTACACAATTAGCGGTTGAAAATAAATACACATGTCCGGAAATTGATGAGACTTTTGAATTGGATATCAAAAACGGAAGACACCCTGTTATTGAAAAACAATTGCCTGTTGGAACGCCATATATTGCTAATGATGTTTATTTAGATAGAGAAACACAGCAGCTTATCATGATTACGGGTCCGAATATGTCTGGTAAATCGGCTATTTTGAGGCAGACAGCTTTAATTGTATTGTTGGCTCAAATGGGAAGTTTTGTTCCTGCTGACAGCGTAAGAATGGGGATTGTGGATAAAATTTTTACAAGGGTAGGGGCTTCAGATAATATTTCGATGGGAGAATCTACTTTTATGGTTGAGATGAATGAAACCGCTTCTATTTTGAATAATATTTCAGACAGAAGTTTGGTTTTATTAGATGAAATTGGAAGAGGAACCAGCACGTATGACGGAATTTCGATTGCCTGGGCTATTGCCGAATTTTTGCACGAGCATCCCGGAAGAGCTAAAACATTATTTGCAACGCATTATCATGAACTAAATGAAATGACGGAATCTTTGCCAAGAATCCAAAATTATAATGTGGCGGTAAAAGAATTAAAAGATACTGTTCTTTTTATTCGTAAACTGGTAAAGGGAGGAAGCGCGCACAGTTTTGGAATTCATGTTGCTAAAATGGCCGGAATGCCACAAACTGTTATTTTAAAAGCGCAAAAGATATTAAAGAAATTAGAGAAGAATCATTCGAGCGATGCCTTAAATGGACTCAAATCAGCTAATGATGAGATGCAGATGAGTTTCTTTAATTTAGACGATCCTTTGTTGGAAGAAATAAAAGAAGAGATTCTAAGTCTTGATATAAACTCGATAACACCTGTTGAAGCATTGATGAAGCTCAATGAAATTAAAAGAATGATTGTTAAGAAATAAATTTTAGGATTTAAAGTTTAGGTTATCAGAAAGTTATAAAATAAGTATAATTTTTTTTCAAAAAAGGCTTGTTTAATTGAATAAATGTCCTAAATTTGCACTCGCAATACAAAACAAAACAGGTATTGCGGTTCTTACAAGAATTTGAAACGCGAAAATAGCTCAGTTGGTAGAGCGCGACCTTGCCAAGGTCGAGGTCGCGGGTTCGAGCCCCGTTTTTCGCTCAAAACCATATAATGCTCGGATGGTGAAATTGGTAGACACGCTGGACTTAAAATCCAGTGAACAGCAATGTTCGTGCGGGTTCAAGTCCCGCTCTGAGTACTAAAGCCTCTTCTTTTGAAGAGGCTTTTTTTATGGGGTAAATTCAAATTTTGAAATTAAGAATTTATGAAGTAAATTCAGTGTTGCAATCAACAATCAATAATCAACAATTCTAAATGGGCGCCTTTGTAATTAGTAGAAGATTTAATGATGAATATAAATTTGTATTCACTTCCAGAAAAGGAAAAGTGATATTTACAAGTTTGAGTTATGAATTAAAATTTGAATGTGAAGAAGATATTGAGAAATTTAAAGTAAATATTGAACTGGCTAATTTTTTAAAATTTAAAGGATCGGGAGGCAAGTATTTCTTTAAATTGATGTTTGGTGAGCTTCATTTTGCAACGAGTCGTAAATACACTACAGAGCTGCTTTTGCAGAAAGGTATAAAGGAAATTATATTATATGCTTCTAAAGCGGAGATTTTAGATTTTTCTTCAGGTGATTTGATTTTTGAAGACGAGGTTGTTGAAGATGAGGTAGTTGAAGGATAAAGGGTTGATTCTGGTTGTTTTAAAATGCTAAATTGTAACGCGTAACGAGTATTTTTTTATTAATGTCTTCTTGTGAATTTGATAAAAAAACTTCGTATAGCGGAAATATTTAAGTTAATTGGAATTTGCTAAATTTCAGGGCATAAAAAAACCATCTCGAGGATGGTTTTAAATTTTTTAGAGTTGCGTCTAATTATTTTGCAACTGCTTCAGCAGTAGAATCAACTACAGCAGCAGTAGAATCAACAACAGCAGCAGCAGAATCAACTACAGCAGCAGCAGAATCAACAGCTACAGCAGTAGAATCTGTAGTAGCATCAGCAGAAGCGTCAGCTTTTTTACAAGATACAACAGTTAAAACAGCAACAACAGCTAAACTTAAAAATACTTTTTTCATCTTACTTTATTATAAAAGGTTAATTATTAATTCGAGGCAAAGATATAAATTTTTTAATATGTAAAATATTTTTTTATTTTTTTTTTAAAATATTTTCCTTCTTTCACTCGATCTTTTAACTTATCAATTAGTATGCCAAACTTTATAGAATGAGTTGTATTATTGTATTTTTTGTAAATTTTATTTTTTGTTGAATATTCAAAAAACAATTGGCTTTTTTGATTTGTTTGATTGTAGTTTGTTTTGTTTTTTATTGTTTATTCCGCATCTTAAAAAAAGCTATATGTGCCAATTTTTAAAGTTTTTAGAAGAATGTTGGTGCTAAAAATTAAAATGTATCATTTTTTTATTTATAAAATGGCATCTAGAATTGCATTCGTAGCTCCCTTATTTTCCTGAATGTAAGATTTGCAAATTTCTCCTTTTTTGTTGAGAAAATCTTTATCAGAAAGCAAGCGGTCAAAAGTTTGTTTTAGTTGTTTTTTATTCGAAATAACAATGCACCCTCCAATATTTACCAGCTCAATAGCTTCAGCAAATTTTGAATAATTAGGACCAATAATAATTGGAATTCCAAAGGTGGCCGGTTCTAAAATATTATGGATGCCAGGGTTTCCAAATCCTCCTCCTACGTATGCAATAGTTCCGTAGCTGTAAATTTTAGTTAGTAAACCTACAGTGTCAATAATAAAAACTGTATAATCAACTAAATTTTTGTTGTCTTTTTCTGAAAATAAAACCGTTTTTTTTGTAATTCCATTTTTTAGATTTTCAATTTGTTCCGACTTTATGTTGTGAGGGGCAATAATAAATTTTACCGTAGCAGGAGCCTGATTGATATAGTCAGTTAATAAAGTTTCATCTTTTGGCCAGGAGCTTCCAATAACTATTGTTGGTTGATCGTTTTTGAAAGTTTCAATAAAATCAAGCGAATTGTCTCTGTCTAAAATAGCATTTACACGATCAAAACGAGTGTCACCGGAAAGGATTACATTATGAAATCCGATTGACTCAATTTTTACTTTGGAATTTTTATTCTGAACAAAAAAATAAGTAAAAGTTTCTAATGCTTTTCTGTAAAATCCACCGTACCATTTAAAGAACATTTGATTGTCTCTGAAAATCCCTGAAATCAAATATGTAGGTATTTTTAAATTTTTTAATTCTTTCAAATAATTAAGCCAAAATTCATATTTGATGAAAAAGACCAATTCGGGATGAACTAATTTTAAAAACTTTTTAGCATTGTTTTTAGTGTCCAATGGAAGATAAATAGTAACATCAGCGAAATTGTTGTTTTTTCGTACTTCATAACCAGAAGGAGAAAAAAAAGTAAGGATGATTTTATGTGTAGGATATTTTTCTTTGATTTTTTCAATTACTGGAAGACCTTGCTCGTATTCGCCAAGTGAAGCTGAGTGAAACCAAATTGTTTTGTCATCCCGTTTTATTTCTTCTTGTAAAACTGTAAAAACATTTTTTCTGCCATCTACAAAAAGTTTTATTTTCGGACTGAAAAGAGCCACTATTTTAAGGAAAAAACCGGTAATTAATACGACTAAATTATATAGAAAAAGCATCTGTTTATTTTTGGTGCTAAAATACGCTTCTTTCGATTATTTTCATTGTTTGAAGGTATTAAATAACTATTTTTGCTTTTCGTTTTAAAGATTTTGATGTAAATCCGAATCTTAAGATTTAAATAAGAAAGATAAATGAAAAAAATTCAAATGGTTGACTTGAAGGGTCAATACGAGAAAATAAAAACTACTGTTGATGCTTCTATCCAGGAAGTTTTAGATACAAACACTTATATAAATGGCCCATTAGTTCACCAGTTTCAAAAAAATCTGGAAAATTATTTAGGTGCAAAACACGTGATTCCGTGCGCAAACGGTACAGATGCCCTGCAAATTGCCATGATGGGGTTGGATTTAAAACCGGGCGATGAGGTTATCACTGCCGATTTTACTTTTGCAGCCACTGTAGAAGTTATTGCTTTACTGCAATTGACTCCGGTTTTGGTTGATGTTGATATTACAAATATGAATATTGATATTGAATCAGTTAAAAAAGCAATAACGCCAAAGACTAAAGCGATAGTTCCGGTACATTTATTTGGTCGTGCGGCGAATATGGATGCGATTATGGAAATTGCTGAAGCGCATAATTTATATGTTATCGAAGATAATGCTCAGGCAATCGGGGCTGATTATGTTTCTAAATCAGGTACAAAAAGCAAAGTTGGAGTGATTGGGCATGTTGCGGCCACATCTTTCTTTCCTTCTAAAAACTTAGGCTGTTACGGAGACGGTGGAGCTATTTTCACCAACGATGATCAATTGGCGCATGTTATCCGCGGAATTGTTAATCACGGAATGTATGAGCGTTATCATCATGATGTTGTAGGTGTAAATTCACGTTTAGATAGTATACAGGCGGGGGTTTTAAATGCAAAATTGCCTTTATTGGATGAATATAATGCAGCGAGACGTTTGGCGGCTACAAAATACAATGCAGCCTTTGCGGGTAATGCACATATTATTACACCACAGTTTGATGCCAACGAAAACGATCACGTTTTTCATCAATATGTATTACGAATCATTGATGCCGACAGAAATGCTTTGATGCAGCACTTATTAGATAAAGGAATTCCGTGTGCGATTTATTACCCAATTCCGTTGCATTCTCAAAAAGCCTATTTGGATTCTCGTTATAAAGAAGAGCAGTTTCCGGTAACGAATCAATTGGTAAAAGAGGTTATTGCTTTGCCAATGCATACCGAACTGGATGATGAGCAAATTAAATTTATAACCGATTCGGTTTTAGAATTCTTAAATAAATAGTTCATTTTAAAATAAAAAGCCCAAATTGTCAATTCCTGATAATTTGGGCTTTTTATTTTTGATTACTATTTCTAATCGACTTTTCTTAAAACCAATAAATTGCCGGAAGGATTTGAAAGTGATAATCGGTTGTTCTCTATCGTATAAGAGGTAGAGCTTTTTAGTGCTTTAATAAATTCACCTTCTTTATTGTTGCCGTTGCAAGCCATCATGGTCGAAATGATATTGGTAAAACGGAGCAAATCTTTTTCGGAAAATAGTGTTCCGGTAATCGAATTACAGCCTCCATAACCCAAAAATTTATTTTCGGAAGCGTAAATTTCTATTCGTGGGACTTCTTTTTCGAAATCAGAAGTTTCTACTTTTTTACCATTTAAACTTTCTAACACCCAAATGTCATGTAAACGATAATCTGTAAGGTATTGACCGCACCCTTTTAGTGTTTGTAAATCGTTTTTCGCATTGCTTTTTAATTCAATCGAAACCGTGTAAGGAGAAACAATTCCAGACATGGAATCCTGGCAGTCTGTTTTGTGAATGGTGATTTTTGCATTTGAATCTGCATTGCTTATTTGATACATTTTGACATTTGCGTCCATCGCTCTTACGGGATCAACTGTCGGAAAGACAAGCATTTCTTTTCCTTCAATTAAAGAAGTAAATACTATTTTTTCTTTTCCGATTTTGATACTCCAAAAAGGTTCGTTTCCACTTGCTTTAAAATACGTAGTAACATCTTCTACTGTGATATTGGCAGAAGTTTCATTTGTTTCTTTTTTTGAATTTTTTTGCATGGTTGGTTTGCAACTTATTAAAATAGAACATATTATAAGTAATGAGATTCGCTTTTTCATGTGAGATATTTTGTTTTAAATTTTTGATTTTAAAATTGAATGAATCCTAAAAGAGGTGACTATGTAAATGGTTATGTATTCAAATTTAAGAAAAATAACACACTCAAAAATTTTCTGAGAAAAATTTAAAATCTGAAAAAAGCGTATTATTATTGAGATTACGATAAACTACGTATTTATAAAATTCTATTTAACTAAAAAATAAATAAATAAGTATATTTAATAAGTAAAAATACTTATATTTGCGTAGTAATACTTAATTAAAGAAATTATGATTAAAGTAATAGTAGTTGGAAACGGTATGGTAGGTTATAAATTTTGTGAAAAATTTATAGGGAAACCGGGACAGGAAAATTATCAAATTACCGTATTTGGAGAAGAGCCGAGACGTGCTTATGATCGTGTTCACTTAAGTGAATACTTTGGAGGAAAAACGGCAGATGATTTGTCATTATCAACAACACAATGGTACTCGCAAAATCATATTACTTTAAATACTTCGGAGTTAATTATTGATATTAACAGAGAAGAAAAAACGATTCATACGCATCTGGAAAAAACACATAAGTATGATTACTTAGTGTTGGCAACAGGATCTTCTGCTTTTGTACCTCCCATTGATGGTGTAGAAAAAGATGGTGTTTTTGTATATCGTACGATCGAGGACTTAGATGCTATTATGGGGTATGCTAAAAAAATAAAACAAAAAGGTGCTACTGAAGCTGCTGTTTTAGGGGGAGGATTGTTAGGGCTTGAAGCTGCTAAAGCCGTTCGTGATTTAGGATTGAATCCACATGTTGTTGAATTTGCGCCTCGTTTGATGCCAAGACAATTGGATAAAGGGGCGAGTGATATGCTGCAGGCTAAAATTGAGGAACTAAATATTGGAATTCATCTTAACAAAGCAACGCAATATATTGACGGAAAAGAGGCTATTACGGGAATGATGTTTGCTGATGATGAATTGTTAAAAGTTGACATGTTGGTTATATCTGCCGGAATTAAACCGCGTGATGAACTGGCTAGGGTTTCGGGACTAGAAGTTGGTTTACGTGGCGGTGTTGTGGTAAACAATCAAATGCAAACATCAGATCCTTATATTTATGCTATTGGCGAAGTAGCTTTATATAATCAAATGATTTACGGTCTTGTAGCTCCTGGCTATGAAATGGCAGACGTGGCAGCAGAACAAATTTTAAAAGGTTCTAAAACCATGAGGGAAACCATCGATATGTCGACACAATTAAAATTAATTGGCGTTGAAGTGGCGAGTTTTGGTGATCCTTTTATAGAAAATGATGACGTAACCGCTATTATTTATGAAAATAAATTATCAGGAATTTATAAAAGAATTAATGTAACTAAAGATTCTAAAACCTTATTAGGCGGAATTTTAGTAGGAGATTCAAGTGATTATAATTCACTTTTCCAAATTTACAGCAATGCAATGGCGTTGCCTAAAAATCCGGAGGATTTAATTTTAGGCTTCAGAGATGGTTCAGAAGGTTCGTCTATGAGTGCGATGGATCTGCCGGATGCAGCTGTAATTTGTTCTTGCGAAAATGTGACCAAAGGTGCAATCTGCTGTTCTGTTTTAGAGGAAACCTGTTCTACGCTTTCAGATGTTGTAAAACTGACAAAAGCAACTTCGGGCTGTGGTGGCTGTAAGCCAATGGTTTCTGATTTGGTAAAAGCGGCTCAGAAATCAATGGGTAAAGAAGTGAAAGATGTGATTTGTGAGCATTTTCAATACACACGTCAGGAATTATTTGATTTGGTAAAAATCAATAAATACGAGAATTTTTATGATGTAATTGATCATCATGGTAAAGGCGATGGCTGTGAAGTTTGCAAACCAGTAATTGCTTCGATTTTCTCCAGTATTTATAACGATACAGCCAATAAACATTTAACAACACAAGATACCAACGATAGATTTTTGGCTAACATTCAGCGAAACGGAACGTATTCTGTAGTACCAAGAGTTGCCGGTGGAGAAATTACGGCCGAAAAACTAATCGTAATTGGAGAAGTAGCTAAACAATTCGATTTATATACTAAAATTACCGGAGCACAACGTGTTGACTTATTTGGAGCACATTTAGATGATTTGCCAAAAATCTGGAAAATATTAATCGACAATGGTTTTGAAAGCGGTCATGCGTATGGAAAATCATTGCGTGCAGTAAAAAGCTGCGTAGGAAATGCCTGGTGTCGTTACGGAATGGATGACAGTGCCGGTTTTGCCATCGAATTAGAAAACAGATACAAAGGAATCCGTTCTCCGCATAAACTAAAAGGAGGTGTTTCGGCCTGTATTCGTGAATGTGCCGAAGCAAGAGGAAAAGATTTTGGATTGATTGCAGTAGAAGGAGGTTGGAATTTATACATAGCCGGAAACGGAGGAGCTAATCCAAAACATGCTGTTTTATTGGCGGAGCAAATTGATAAAGAAACGGTTATTAAATACATGGATCGCTTTTTAATGTATTATATAAGAACAGCCGGTCCGTTAATAAGAACATCAACCTGGTTGGAAAAACTGGATGGAGGTTTGGCATATTTGAAAGAAGTAATTATTGAAGACAGTCTTGGAATCTGTGAAACATTAGAAGCTGAAATGCAGACTTTGGTAAATACTTTTGAATGTGAATGGAAACAAGCGCTTGAAAAACCAAGATTATTGAAACGTTTCAGTCATTTTGTGAACTCGGATGAAAAAGACGATAATATCGCTTTTGTTCCTTTAAGAGATCAAAAAATGCCCAAAGCCTGGTTATAAATAAAGTACAAAATTTTAGAATAAGATAGTAACGTTTGCTGTCCTCTTACCCTCTTTTTACTGCGCCATCAAATTCGCTTGATTGTAAAGGGAGGGATAAGAACACAGATTTAAAAATACAACCAAAATGGAAGAAATTTTAAGCCAATATGAAACCGTACATCCAAGTGATGCTAAAATATGGTTCAAAGCTGGAAATGTGAGTGATTTTCCAACTAATCGCGGTGGCTGCATCAAATACAAAAATAAACAAATTGCTGTTTTTAATTTTGCACGACGTAATCAATGGTATGCTTGTCAAAATGCATGCCCACACAAAATGGAAATGGTGTTGTCAAGAGGAATGACTGGTTCTACCGATGATATTCCTAAAATTGCCTGCCCAATGCACAAAAAAACATTTTCATTGGTTGATGGTTCTAACCTGAATGGTGATGATGATTTAAAAATTGCAACATATCCGGTTAAAATTGTTGAAGATGAAGTATTCGTTGGCTTTTTAGATTAATTAATTATCTTTGAAAATATAATCTTTTCAATAAAAAATGAGTACACCATTTCAGAAAGCAAGCGAATGGATTGATGCTGAAAATGCACAGGATCCTAATGTAGAGACAGATCAAAATAGAGAGTATCCTAAAGAGCTATTGTACTCCAATAGGATGTACGAAAAATTGATGCAGTTTTACCCTGAAGCTTCAGAAGAGGTTCAGATTGCTTCAAAAGCACAGCATATCTGCCGTTGGAAAGTTGCACGCGAGACATATCCAATGGATCGTGTAGGTTATTTGAGATGGAGAGAAGATTTGAAAAAATTTCATGCTAAAACCACTGCTGAAATTTTAGAAAGAGCAGGTTATGATAAAACATTCATTGATCGTGTTTCTTTTTTAATTGAAAAAAAATTACTTAAAAAAGATTCCGAAACACAATTACTCGAAGATGTAATTTGTTTAGTTTTTCTGGATTATTATCTTGAACCCTTTGTGGAAAAGCATGATGATGATAAACTCAAAAATATCATCAAAAAAACCTGGGATAAAATGTCTGACAAAGGACATCAGGAAGCTTTGAAAATCAATTATTCCGAAGAGAATTTAAATTTGATAAAAGCGTCTTTAGGATTATAGTCTGATTTTTATGAAATGAGCTAAAAGTGAATTACTCTTTCCGATAAAAAACAAATATTATTTCCGAATGAAAAAAAGCAATCAGGAAGTGGCGGATAAAATTACATTCAAAAATTTACGGCGTTTGTATTTTTTTGCGCTCTGGACTATTGCTATAACCATTATTTTAAGTCAGGTTTTAATTCAGTACAATTTAAAACAACAGCTTAGCGATTCTAAAATTATCAATATTTCGGGTAAGCAAAGGATGTTGAGTCAAAGGATTACCAAGGAAATTTTAATTTTAAATTTCATATCCAACACTCCTCCCAAAAAGGAAATCGCGCATGTTCGAAATGTGTTGTCGCTTTGGAAAATCAATCAAAATGCATTAGAAAACGGGAGTGACAGTCTTTCTTTTCCCAAACAAAAAAGTGAAACACTTTCTAAATTATATGATGAAATAAAGCCGATTTTCAACACGATAGTTGAATCGGTGAATTTATTTCTTTTTAATTTAGAACAAAAAAACGACGCTTCAGGCAATCAAAAACTGGTACAGAAAATTCTAAAAAACGAAGGAATCTTTCTTTCGAAAATGAATGAAATTGTAATGCAATATGACAAAGAAGCACATGAAAAAGTAACTGAGCAGCGCACAACAGAATATTGGATTTTCGGATTTACACTGCTTGTTTTGCTTTTGGAATTTTTGTTCATTTTTAAACCTACTAACCAAAAGGTTGAAAGACTTATAGCTAAACTTTTAACTTCTGAAAAGAAAGCTTTAAAACTGGCTTATGATACTGAAATCATAAGTGAAATAAAGGAAAATTCTGTAAAAGAATTAAAATCGCTCAATTATGCGATGGAAAATACTTTGCTATATTGCCGTATTGCACCAGATGGATCAATTATTCACGTAGGTGAAAAATTCGCAAAACTTTTAAATTACACCAAATTTTCAGCTAATAAAAAATTCGCCCAGATTTTAACTACAGATGAAAAAGAGCAGATTAATTTTGATCGTATTATTTTTGAAAAGCAAAGAAGTGGCTGGCAGGGTGAAATTAAAATTCACAATAGAGAAGATCAAATTATCTGGCTGGATTTATCAATGGTTCCAGTAATGATTAAAAAGGATGAATTAGAGCTTTTAATTGTTTGTTTTAATATTACTGAACGTAAAAAAGCACAACGTGAAGTTGAACGCCTGAATATTGAAAATAGTACCGAAAAAATCAATCAGCAGAAGATTATTTCAAGTAAAATTGTTGAAAACCAGGAAAATGAACAAAACCGAATAGCCAAGGAAATTCATGACGGGATAGGGCAGATGTTAACCGGATTAAAGTTTAGTCTGGAGAGTATTAACCTGGATGATAAAGAAAAATCGGCTCAGAAAATTGAATATCTCAAAAAATTATCACTTGATATTATTAAAGGAGTCCGAACGGCAACTTTTAATTTAATGCCACCTGAATTAAGCGATCACGGAATCATTTCATCACTTACAAAACTGACTCAGGAACTTTCGAAACTAACCGGAAAAGAAATACTGTTTTACAACAAAACCGATTTTGATCAGCGATTGGATTCTTTGATAGAAATAAATATTTATCGGCTGACTCAGGAAGCGATAAATAATGCCATAAAGTATGCAGAATCAACACATATTATTGTGCAGCTTTCGCACAGTCAAACCTTATTGAGTATCATAGTTGATGACAATGGAAAAGGTTTTGATATGGCTGCTGTAGATAAAAAACGAAACAGTGAATCCGGTATGGGAATGTTGTTCATGAAAGAAAGAATACAATACATTAATGGTCGGGTATTCTTTAATTCGATTCCGGGCGAAGGTACGAGGATTACTTTCAATATTCCGATTTCGAAAATAGAAAATTAGGCAATGTGTCAATTACATCTAATTGTTTCAAGTTTCAAGAGTGATGAACCTTTTTATTTAAAAACAAATTTTTCGGTTCTTAGCGTAAATCTTTGCGATCAAAAAATGATAAATCTCCTGAATCTCCAAAATCTTCGTGAGAATAAAATCCATTTTTTTATCTTTACTCTCAAAACCAAATTCAAATGGAAAACAAAAATAACATCCAAAAAAAATCAGTTATTGCTGGATTTTTTTTGTATTCTATTTTTGCTGTTTTAATATTTTCAAAAAGTTATTTTATTGACCTTTGCGTCCAAATATGCAATTTCGGTATTTTTTGGAATCCTTTTTTCTGGGGAATTTTATTTCCAATATTCCTCATTTTTCTTTTTTGGGACACCGCAAAAAAAATCAACTTTTCATTAAATAAAATCACTTATTTTCAAGCTTGCTCAAAATTTTCTTTTGGAGTAAGTTCAAAAATCATAAAAACTCTTTTTTCAATTTATATAATTGGAATATTTTCTAATGGAATATCTTCTCCACTACGATCACAATTTCTGGATCAGATTGTTTTTTCAATACTAATGGTATTATTTTTATCATTTCTATTAATGATTCTGATTTTTATAAGTAGTTTAATAATTGTAAAAGGAGGCCAAAATCTTCAATCTCTAAATCAAACAAAATGAAAATACTACTTCTTGGTTCAGGCGAATTAGGTAAAGAATTTGCTATTGCCGCACAAAGAATTGGACAAACTATAATTGCTGTTGATAGTTACGAAAACGCTCCGGCAATGCAGGTTGCTCACGGTTTTGAAGTGATCAATATGCTCGACGGCGAAGCTTTGGACCTAATCGTAGCCAAACACCAACCGGATTTTATAGTTCCTGAAATAGAAGCCATCCGTACTGAACGTTTTTACGATTACGAAAAACAGGGAATTACTGTTGTTCCTTCTGCGAAAGCGGCAAACTTCACCATGAATCGTAAAGCCATTCGTGATTTAGCCTCAAAAGAATTAGGCTTAAAAACCGCTAAATACCAATATGCAACGTCAGCCGAGGAGTTGCAAAAAGCCGTTCAGGAAGTCGGAATACCTTGTGTAGTAAAACCTTTAATGTCTTCTTCCGGAAAAGGACAATCGACTATAAAAACAGAAAATGATATCGAAAAAGCATGGCGATATGCTGTTGCAGGTTCGCGTGGTGATGTAATTGAAGTAATTGTAGAAGCATTTGTTGATTTTAATTCAGAAATCACACTTTTAACGATTACGCAGAATAATAATCCAACCCTATTTTGTGCTCCAATCGGGCACAGACAAGAACGCGGTGATTATCAGGAAAGCTGGCAGCCGGCTTTAGTCTCAGAAAAAGATTTGTACGAAGCTCAGTATATGGCTCAAAAAATTACGGAAGCTCTTGGTGGAGCAGGACTTTTTGGTGTTGAATTTTTCCTGACTAATGAAGGCGTTTATTTCTCTGAACTTTCCCCTCGTCCGCACGATACTGGAATGGTAACTTTGGCAGGAACACAAAATTTTAACGAATTCGAATTACATTTACGTGCGATTTTAAGTTTGCCAATTTTTGAAATTACGTTAGAAAAAGCAGGAGCTAGTGCCGTAATTTTGGCTTCCGAGGATTCAGCGAACCCAACTTTTACCGGAATCCAGAAAGTAGCAGCATTGCCCAAAACTGATTTCAGAATATTCGGAAAACCGACTTCAAGACCGTATCGCCGAATGGGAGTTGTTTTAAGTCACGATACACTTTCGACACCGATTAACGAAATAACAGAACGCGCGAAAGAAACAGCAAAATTAATAACGGTAAATTCTTAATTATGAAAAATATAGTATTGGCGACTTTTCTTTTTATTGGAATCGCAGTACAGGCTCAAAGCAAAAAAAAAATTGACAAACCAACAATCGTAGAAGCTTCTTGCGGAGAATGCCAATTCGGAATGAAAGGCAAAAGCTGTGATTTAGCTGTTCGTATTGAAGGTAAAAGCTATTTTGTTGACGGAACTACGATTCATGATCACGGAGATGCTCATGCTGAAAAAGGTTTTTGCAATGCAATCAGTAAAGCTTTAGTTACTGGTGAAATCAAAGGAGACAGATTTAAAGCAACTTCATTTACCTTAATCGACGATAAAAAATAATGGCATTAATACTGGAAAATATCGCTAAACACGTTTCTTTGACACCAGAGGAACAAGCGCTTTTTTTATCTAAACTGGAAACAAATACGTATAAAGCCAAAACAATTTTACTAAACGCTGGAGAAGTTTGCAAAAATTCTTATTTTGTTAATTCTGGTATTTTAAGAAGTTTCAACATCAATGATAATATTGTTGAACATGTACTTTCATTTGCCTGTGAAGGCTGGTGGATGAGCGATATGTACAGTTATTTTTCACAGAAACCAGGACAGCTTTTTATTGAAGTTCTTGAAGAAGCCGAAGTAGTTTCTTTATCCAAAGAAAACCAGGAGCAATTGTATCTTGAAATTCCTAAACTGGAGCGTTTTTTTAGAATTCTAATTGAAAATTCACTTGTTGCCAATCAGCAGCGACTAATGGATAACTTGAGTTTACCTGCCGAGGAACGCTTTGAGAAATTTTGTGCAAAATACGGCACACTGGTTCACAAAGTGCCTCAAAAACAAATTGCTTCTTTTATTGGAGTGACGCCTGAGTTTTTTAGTAAAATGAAAGCCAGATTGTTGAAGAAATAATATTTCTTGGAAAATACAAGAATTAAAATAATACTATGAAATACTTTCTTTTAGTATGTATATTATCCTTTATCGATTTCAAAGATCAAGAAACTGATAAGCTTAAAGGCATTTATTATTTTACCTGTGAGAGTGACTATTTTATGAACCAAAAAGATAAAGTAGTATTTAAAGATAGCACTTATACTTTTTCCAATAAATTTATACAATCTGGAAAAATTTCTTATGGGCATAACCTTTTATTAGAGAATTTTACCAGCTCTGATATCATTATTAGTATTTCAAAAAAACAAATTGGAAAAGACACCATGGTTTTTTATATTCATAATAAAAAGGGACCTGCAATGAATTATTTGGATATTGCTGTCGGAAAAGGAAAATTCATTAAAATAAAATGATCTGACTTAAATTTTAAAAACACGCGGAGTTCGTTTTCTTTTAAAGTAATTATGAAAATAAAATTACTCATTTAGCCCTGATAGAAGCGGCATCCTATTGTTGCGGGGTTCGCAACAATAGATATAGCTGATAGCAGGACTTTAGGTATTTTGAAAACTAAAATTACTGCTCCTGAAAATACTTCTTAATCTACATTAAGTGCTTTTTCTTGACATCGGTGGTATCTTTGTACTATAAATAACAAAAAACACCTATCATCATGGAAAATATAGTATTGCACAAAGCAGAAACAAGAGGAAATGCAAATCACGGATGGCTTAACGCTTATCACAGTTTTAGTTTTGCAAGCTGGTACAATCCGGAAAGAGTTCAGTTTGGAGCCCTTCGCGTATTAAACGATGACACGATTGCAGGCGGAATGGGTTTTGGAACACATCCGCACGATAATATGGAAATTATAACCATTCCGCTTGAAGGCGATTTGGCTCACAAAGACAGCATGGGGAATACAGAGATCATCAAAAATGGTGATATTCAGGTCATGAGTGCGGGAACCGGAGTGCAGCACAGTGAGTTCAATCCAAATGCAGATCAGCGTACTAAACTTTTTCAGATTTGGCTGTTTCCTAAAACCCGAAATGTAGCGCCTCGTTACCAGCAAATCACTTTAGACAAATCATTAGAAAAAAATAATTTTGCTCAGATATTATCTCCAAACGAAAACGACGAAGGAGTTTGGATTCATCAGGACGCCTGGTTCTATTTGAGTGATTTTGATGCGGATTTCTCTAAAACATTGGCCCTAAAAAAAGAAGGAAATGGTTTTTACATTATGAACATCAAAGGAGAGATTGAAGTAAATGGCCAAAAATTAGAAACCAGAGATGCATTAGGAATCTGGAATACAACCAAAATTGAGGTTAAAGCTAACACTAATTCAAAATTCCTGATTATGGAAGTTCCAATGAATTATTAATTCGTAAAACACAACTAATATTTTTTTATAAACGATAATAAGTCTGGAATACAGGTAATTATCGTTTCTTTTTTGTTCTGATTTTCTCAAAATAAAAAGAAAGAGTATTTTTATAATAGAAAATTGGTCTGAATTTAAACTAACAATTAAAATTTTTAAGCATGAATCCAGATAATCTTACCAAAGACTACACAAACGGAGAAGTAACTATTGTATGGCAATCTGGAAAATGTATTCATTCTGCCAATTGTGTAAAAAATAATCCGGATGTTTTTCATCCAAAAGAAAAACCATGGATTCTTCCAGATCAATCAACAACCGAAAAAATAATTTCAACTATTGATAAATGTCCATCGGGAGCTTTGACATTTTATATGAATAATAAAAAATAACTGTTAAACTTTGCTGAGAGGGACTAAACCAAAGCAAAAATGAGATAAAGTGATAGCATTTTTTATTTCTTAATCTAGGTTAAGTGTGTTACGCCAACCACCATCGTAACTTTGTCCTATCAAAATGAAATTAATTATTTAAAAATAAAATTATGGCAACTACAAAATGGTCAATTGACCCAACTCACTCAGAAATTGGTTTTAAAGTAAAACACATGATGTTTACTAATGTTTCAGGAAAATTTGGAGCTTACGACGCAACAATTATTACAGAAGGAGATAACTTCGAAAATGCTGATATCCAGTTTTCTGGGGATATTGCTTCTGTCGACACTGCAAACGCAGACAGAGATGGTCACTTAAGAAGTGGTGATTTTTTTGATGCTGAAAATCATCCAAAATTAACTTTTAAAGGTTCATCATTCAAAAAAATCAATGATGGTGAATATGAATTAACGGGAGATTTAAACATTAAAGGGGTTTCAAAAACAGTAAAATTCCCTGTAGAATTTAGCGGAATCCTGACTGACCCTTGGGGAAATACAAAAGTAGGTTTGAGTATTGAAGGAAAAATAAACCGCAAAGACTGGGGTTTAAACTGGAATTCTGCTCTTGAAACTGGAGGTGTTTTAGTAGGAGAAGAAGTAAAATTAAATATCGAATTGCAGTTTGCAAAACAAGCGTAATTTATTTTTTTACACAGACATACACAAAACACAAAACCCTTCTTAACGATTGTTTAAGAAGGTTTTTGTTTTTTTAGTAAGGTATGAGATTAAGCATTTGCCGTAGCTGCTTCTTTATCAATTTTATTAATCAAACCGGCTAATACTTTACCAGGACCAACTTCTGTAAACAAAGTAGCGCCGTCTGCAACCATTTGCTGTACTGATTGTGTCCATTTTACCGGAGCTGTCAGTTGGATTATTAAATTCTTTTTGATTTCGTTGGCATCAGAAACTGCATTTGCCGTTACGTTTTGATACACCGGACAAATTGGAGTTGAAAAAGCAGTCGCTTCAATAGCAGCGGCTAATTCTTCTCTGGCAGGTTCCATCATTGGCGAGTGAAATGCTCCTCCAACAGGTAAAATCAACGCTCTTTTTGCTCCGGCGGCTTTCATTGCCTCACACGCTTTTTCTACTGCTGATGTTTCTCCTGAAATCACCAATTGCCCAGGACAGTTGTAATTTGCAGCCACTACAACTCCGTCAATTGAAGCACAAACTTCTTCCACCACATTATCTGCTAATCCTAAAACCGCAGCCATTGTTGAAGGTGTTATTTCACATGCTTTTTGCATAGCCAAAGCACGTTGTGAAACTAATTTCAGTCCGTCTTCAAAGGATAAAGCTCCATTGGCAACCAAAGCTGAAAATTCTCCTAATGAATGTCCAGCAACCATTTCAGGTTTAAAATCATCACCTAAAGTTTTGGCTAAAATGACCGAGTGTAAAAATACAGCCGGCTGTGTTACTTTTGTCTCTTTTAGTTCTTCGGCAGTGCCTTCAAACATGATATCTGTAATTCTGAAACCTAAAATTTCATTGGCTTTTTCGAATAATTCTTTTGCCAATGGAGATGTTTCATATAAGTCTTTGCCCATTCCTGTAAACTGTGCACCCTGACCCGGAAATACGTATGCTTTCATTTGTCTAATTTATTTTTTATTTTTTAAATTGAAAATTAGTTTCAATTGAAGCGCAAAAATAACATTTTTTTAGCTTGTATAATCCTTAAACATATAAATCCACGCTAATCTTGAGAATCGTAGATTGAAAGACGTAAATAAAATAATGACCATAGCAATAATCGGGATGATTCTTAAATCGAAATTCTTTTCAAAGAAAAATTGAGCAATACAATATGTTGCAATTCCCTGAGCTACGGTTAATCCGTAATTTACATACATGGCTCCAAAGAAAAATCCAGGCTCTTTTTGAAATTTATAATGACAATGACTGCAGGTTTCATTCATTTTTGGAAAACCAAAATTTAGGAAGATATTCTTGTCTTTAAACACTTTTCCTTTATGACAAATAGGACATTCGTTACTTAAAATATGAGTTAATGCATTAGACATGATATGTTGTTTTATATTTAAACAAAGGTAAATCAGTTTCTGTTAAAACTTTTTTTATATCTTCGCCACTTATAGCACAATAAAGACATTTTGAATTAAGCTCCAAAAATTATATTCCAAATTCCAAATTAGAAAATGTTGATTCTATATTCGAAAAAATAAATATTTTCTGTGTATGAAAAAATATCCGGTTTATAGTGTTCAGAATTTTAGCTGTAATGACATTCATCGTGATTTTTATGCGAACAATTTTAAGGAACATTTAAAAAGCCACAGTTTTATCGAAGAGCCTCACCGGCATGATTCGTATTTGATGGTCTTTTTTACAGATGGTTCCGGAATTCATGAAATCGATTTTGACCGCTTTGAAATTAAAAAAGGAAGCCTATTTGTGCTGCAGCCAGGGCAAATGCATCATTGGAGTCTATCTGAAGACATTGAAGGTTTTGTGATTATCTTTTCGCAGGAGCTTTATAATTTATATTTCAGACAGAAAAAAATCAATGATTATAACTTTTATCATTCGATTTATAATAGACCGGAAATATTTTTTGAAACAGAAGAAATATTAAATATTTTGCCTTTGTTTAAATTATTGACACAAGAAAATAAACACCACAATAATTTTCAACTGGACAAAATGCTGAATCTACTGGATTGCATTCATATTGAAATTGCCCGAAAGTACAGTGAAGCTTATTCGCATCAGACGCATTCGTACAATATCAAAATCAATACATTTGAAAAGCTTCTGGAGCTGCATTTCAAAACTGAAAAATCTGCTGTTTTTTATGCTGATAAGTTAAATATTACCCTAAAACATCTGAACAGAATTTGCAATGAAATTTTGCAAAAAACAACTTCGGAAGTTATTATGAATCGGGTTATTTTGGAAATTAAGCGAATGTTAATTGACAGACAACTGGCTGTAAACGAAATTGCATCGGCAATGGGATATGATGATTACTCTTATTTTTCAAGAGTTTTTAAAAAACAAACGGGAGTTTCTCCGACGGCTTTTCGGGAATTAAAAAATTAAAAACATAAGCAATGTAGGTTCATTGAAGTTTTGGGCTGCATGTAGTAGTCACATTTCGACTTCGCTTAATGTAAAAAAAGTAAAACTTATATTTCTTACATTACTTATATGGTTTGAAATATTTGCTTTAAATCTATGCAGTAATGGATTCTAAAATCCTGAAATTGCTTTTTGGCGCTTCGCATAAGGAACAGCAATAGGTTTCGGCCAAGTTTGTAAATAAAATGCCTTTTGGAATTTTTTGGCTTTCATCACCATACTCAGGATTATATGTAGTTAAACATTCCTGACATTGATAAATATCCAATTTAGATTTTTCTTTTTTCTGATTATTTTCGATTGTTTCAGGAATTGAATTCCCTAATTCCTCAAAGTATTTTCGACTCAATTCAATCAAAATCGTGGGCAGTTCCAGTTTGTCAATATCTTGGGAGTGCACAATATATTCGCGGGTGTTTGGGTCAAAATTCTTCGCAAATAAAACATTGTATGTATCACGAATTTTAATCGATTCCAGATCTTTAGGTAATTCATTTTTTTCGACTACGATTGATGTAAAATAATGACCGTCACGATTGTATTCTGATATTCCGAAAGTTAATCCATAAGTACTGATGTCAAATTGATCAAGTGTTCTTACTAAAAAGGTTTTAAGGTTTAGCGCCCATTCCATTGCCACAGGCAGGTGCCAATTTAGTTCTAAAAGCGAGTGACGCACATTAATTCCTTTTTTTCCTAAAAACTTCTCCCATTCCAGTTTTCTGTCTTTCGGAATTCCTTTTATTATAAATGATTTCCATGTGGTGATGCATATTTTACCAATTTTGCAATCGAAACACAAGTCACACATTTCTTTTAGAAACTCTAAGTCATAGAGATTGTTTCTCCAATACAGACCGAGCCAATATTGATCGATTCCCAATTTATTCATTCCTTCATAATAAGGAAAAGGATAAAATGGAATATTTAAAGGCTTGTCAATAGTTCTGTTGTTGGTATCCAAAGCTTCGCTGACCAAGCTAAAAATCATATCAATTCCGCATGATTCTTCACAAACAATACGTTCAATTTCGTAGTAAAAAGTCGCAATATCCCAACTGTAAATCAGTACAGGATAGACTTCCATACGCTGCCATTTTGGTAATCGAATGTACAAATACCAATAATCTTCATGTTCAGAAGCAATAAAATTAAGATGCCCTGTAAATAATGGAACTAGTTGTTGCTTAGGATCATTTATGTTTATTTTGAGTTTTGGCTGTTCTTTAAATTGTTCTAAAATATATAAAAACTTATTTCCTGTAAGCCAATTGGTATTTCTAAAAATATCTGTTGATACATAAGAAGAAACGATATTGTTACCGCTTTTTTGATCTGGAAAAATAAAATAATGTTTTCCCATTTTTTCCTTGTCCAAAGCTTTAAAGCCTTTAGGGAAAATAATGTCCTGTCTTGAACCAAAAGAAATTGAATCTAAACCCTGATCCGCAGCCATATTGACCACTTCTCTAAGTTCTCCTGGCGAAATAACGCCTCCTTTTACTATTAATCTCGTTAACTCCATATTCTTTTAGTTTTCAGTTTTCAGTCACAGTCACAGTAGTTTTTAGTAAATTATAGCACTGAAAACTGAGACTGAAAACTATTTACACTTTGCCAGTATCTCTTTAACCTCCGTTTTACAACTTCCGCAGCCTAATCCGGCTCCCGTATTTTTACATAAATCAGTAAAATTGCTTACACCGCTTTTAATAGTTTCTTCGATGTTTCCTGACCCAACCTGACTGCAGGAGCAAACTAATTTCCCCAGAACCGGCTTTGCATTTGAACTTCCTCTAAGCAATGAGTTTCGTTTGTCTGACAATTCGATCTTGCTTTCTATCATCGTTTTAAACTCAGCAAACTCATTTTTGTCACCCATTAAAATAGCCCCAACCAATAAATCATTTTTAACAATGCATTTTTTGTAATAACGCTGTTTCAAATCGGCAAAAACAATTTCTTCATACGAATCATCATTTTCCGGAATTTCAACTTCTCCGATGCTGCACAAATTAATGTCTTCCAGTTTCAGGATATTCATTAAAACCGAACCTTTATAGTAACTACTGATATCGCCTGCTAAAAAGTTAGCCAGAATATCTGCTTGTTCTTCTGCCGCAGATGTAATTCCGAATAACTGGTTGTTGAATTCGGCTATTTCTCCAATGGCATAAATATCAGGATTTGACGATTGTAAATACTGATTTACTTTTACTCCGCGACCGCAGGCAAGACCTGTTTCTCTTGCAATTTCAATATTTGGAATAGTTCCAATCGTATATACAATAGCATTTGCGGTAATGATACGCCCGCTTTTTAGTGCTATTTCAAGTTCATTATCATTATCTGTTTCAAAAACGGTACTGACTTCATTATCAAAATAAATCTGAATGTCACGAAGCTGAACTTCTTCTGCCAATAATTTACAGGAAACGCGATCCAACTGGCGTTCCATTAACCTTGAAGCTCTTTGGATTATGGTAATTTTTATTTTTTTATGTTTCAAGGCCGCTGCCAATTCTAATCCTAACAATCCACCTCCAACGATCACCACATGTTGATCTTCAGGAGGTAAATTAGTGTTGTCAAGGTGTGCTTTTAAACGATCGGCATCTTCTTTTCGTCTCACTGTAAAACGTCCAGGCAAATGTAATTGCGCATTTTCAGGTACAAAAGGACGACTCCCGGTAGCTAAAATCAAGGAATCAAAACGATGTGTATCGCCTAAAGTATCTATAATTGTTTTTTCGGCAGCATTTATTTTGCTAACAGCAACACCTGCTTTCATGGTAATTTTTAACTTGTTTAATGCTTCACCATTCTTCACTTTTAATAATTGGTGCCACGAAAATTCGCCTGTCATATATTCTGGAAGCAATACACGATTGTAAAACGGATTTATTTCATTTGAAAAAACAATAATTTCATCGGTAGAATTAAATTCTCGATAATTTTGAATGAAACGAAAAGATGCTGCACCTGCTCCCACAATCGCAATTTTCTGAAAAGGTTTTACATATTTGGTAATCGAAACGGTAGTATATTTGAAATCGGGTTCTTTTGAAATTGGATCAACTAAAGTATTGGTTAAATTATTGGTTCTGTTCAAATCATTTTCAAGTTGTTTTCCCCAGTGCATAGGCAGAAAAACTACTTTTTCTTTAATCGAATCTGTTACTTTTGCTTTTACACGAACTTCTCCGTTTTTACTGGTTACAATTACTATATCGCCATCTTTAATATCTGATTTAAAAGCATCAATCGGATTAATTTCAAGAACCGGACTTGGTGTATGTGTCATCAATCGCGATACTTTTCCGGTTTTTGTCATGGTATGCCATTGATCACGAACCCTTCCTGTAGTAAGAATAAATGGAAATTGAGGAGAAGGCAGTTCAGAAGTGTTTTCAATAGATGCTGGTAAATTAAAAATCGCTTTTTGTGATGGTGTATAGAATTTTTTATCTGTAAAAAGACGAGGGGTTCCGGGATGTCCGTAATCAGGAACCGGCCATTGAAAAGTGCCTTCGGTTTTTAATCGGTTATAATTTAAAAATGAAATATCAATATTAGTATTTTTGGTCAGTGCGCAATGCTCTTTGTAAATTTCTTCGGCATTGTTGAAATTGAAACCGCTAAAATTCATTTTTTTAGCAAAACGAATCAGGATTTCAATATCCGGAAGTGCTTCCCCAGGAGCATTTATTGCTTTTGGCAAATACGAAATACGGCGCTCAGAGTTGGTCATCGTACCATCTTTTTCAAGCCATCCTGCTGCAGGTAACAATAAATCGGCATATTTAGCCGTATCTGCATTATGTGAAATATCCTGAACAACCACAAATTTTGCATTTTGCAGTGCTTTTTCGATACGACGGGAATCAGGTAAACTTACTAACGGATTGGTACAGATTATCCAAACGGCTTTCATTTTACCGGATTCCAGTGCTTCGAACATTTCAGTTGCGGTCAAACCGGGTTTATCTGATATAGCGTCAACGCCCCAAAAATCAGCCACTTCTTTTCGGTGTTCCGGATTGGCCAAATCTTTATGAGCTGCCAACAAACTGGCCATTCCTCCAACTTCTCTTCCTCCCATTGCATTAGGCTGTCCTGTTAGCGAAAAAGGCCCTGAACCAGGCTTTCCTACTTGCCCGGTTAATAAAGACAAATTCAACAAAGCCGTATTTTTATCTACTCCCACGGCACTTTGATTTAATCCCATTGCCCATAACGAAATGAATCCTTTAGCTTTTCCGATAATATCTGCAGCAAGTTTAATATCGCTTACGGAAATCCCGCATAATTTTGAAGCTTTTTCTAATGAAGTTCTTAAAACTAAATCTTTATATTCTTTAAAATTTTCAGCATGATTTTTAACGAAATCGTGATCGGCATATCCTTTTTCGATCATTCGTTTAGCCATTGCATGATATAAAATAATATCAGAACCCGGCATAATCTGTAAATGCAAATCGGCAAAAGCAGCCGTGTCTGTTCTTCTTGGATCGACAACAATAATTTTTACTTTGGGGTTGTTCTCTTTATGTTTTTCAAGTCTTCTAAATAAAATGGGATGACACCAGGCAGGATTTGCGCCCGTAATTAAAAACGTATCTGCTAGTTCAATATCGTCGTAGGCAATTGGAACAGAATCCTCGCCAAATGTTTTTTTATAACCAACCACAGCAGAACTCATGCAAAGTCTTGAATTGGTATCTATATTATTTGTTTTTAAAAAACCTTTTACTAATTTGTTGACTAAATAATATTCTTCGGTTAAACATTGGCCTGAAATATAAAAGCCAACACTATCCGGTCCATGTTTTTTTATAATAGAAGAAAAAACGGCTGCAGCACGCTCAATAGCGGCGTCCCAGCTTACACGCTCCAGAGGATACGTTTTGCTTCCTCGCATTTCAGGATACAAAATCCGGTCTGAATTATCGTTTACCACATAATGCAAATTTCTTCCTTTAGAACACAACATCCCTTTGTTTACTGGGTGCTCTTTGTCTCCTTCAACCATTACACCATTTTTCGCATCATTCGTAACGATTATTCCACAGCCAACGCCACAATAGGAACAGGTAGTTTTGATTTTTGTGTTTTGCATTACAGCCAGGTTTTAGATACTAAAATGATGATCCTTTAAAAGTCTTTAAGACAAAGCACTTATTTAAAGTTATACAAAAATAAGTATTTTTACGTATAAATACGTATTTTATCAATTTATTTTTATATTTTTGAATCAGAATAAATAAGTAGCCGCGATTCGTTTGGATATAGTAAGTAGTGAAAAGTCATTAGTAATTAGCTTTAAAGCAAAAATTAGATTCAATAAAAAAGACTTAATTATTATTTAGCGAGTTAAAACTCATCACTGTTTACAAATTACTATGAACTAAATAGCTAAATAAATTAATCCCATGAAAGAAGAATTGGCCATTTGTTATACCTGTAAAAACGAAAACTGTTTCATTAAAAAGCACCTGCATTTAGAGAAGATGAAACAATATGTTTCTAAAAAACAGAGTTTTACCTGCAAAAAATCACAGCAATTTATTATTGAAGGCGCTCCTATTCAGGGACTTTATTTTATCTGCAAGGGAAAAGTAAAAACGGTAAAAACAGGTATTAACGGACGTGAACAAATTGTGCGGCTAACCAAAAATGGCGATACTATTGGATTTCGTGGTTTTGGAGCCAGCAAACGATACTTAATAGGAGCTTATGCTTTGGAAGATACTGTTTTATGCAATTTTAGTAATGAAGCCATGCTGGACATCCTTAAGAATGTACCGGAATTTACTTATGCTTTGATGTTATTTTATGCTGATGAATTAAACAAAAGCGAGAACAATATTCGAAAAATTGCCCACATGAATGTACGTGAGCGCGTGATTGATTTACTTTTATACATTCACCGTAAATTTGGCCAGAAGAATGGTTTAATAGAAATTGAACTTTCCCGAAAAGAAATCGCCGATTTCGCCGGAACAACAGAAGAACAAGCCATACGTGTACTTTCCAGTCTTAAAAAAGAAGCACTTATTAAAACCGTAGGCAAAAGAATTGGTTTATTGGATTTGCCCAAATTACAATCGGAAATTATGGAACATAAGTATTTCCAAATATAGTTTTCAACTTTCAGATTTCTTTTCTTCTTTCCATCAGAAAATCATCGCTCTCTACATTTTATTTTCTATCTCTTTACTTTTAAAAATTAAATACCTACTTCTTAATTTACCAATTAAGTTATAATACTTAATTGCCAATTCCCTTATTTTATTGGGCTTAAAATCCAATTTATGTGAAAACGCAGGATTTAAATTGATTTTTAAACGCTTTTTTAAGCTGAAAAAAAATGTTTTAATATGGTTAAAATATACAAATTAAGTATTAATACGTATGTAAGTTTGCTTCATACTAATCAAAACAAATAACCATGTCTACATTAACCAATCCAATATTAAAAAATCACACCCATAAAAAGAAAAGCCTTTTTAATACAGCACTTTCAAAAAAAATTTTACTGGGAGTTGCTATAACTTGTTTAGGGAAATTTGAATCAAAAGCACAATTTACACTTACAGGTCAGTTAAGAGATCGTGTTGAAATGCGCGCTGGCCAAGGAACACTGCAACAAGATGGAGACAAAGCAGCTTTATTTACAAGTCAAAGAACAAGATTGTCTGTGGGATATACCGGATATCGTTTTAAAATTTACACTTCATTACAGGATGTTCGGGTATGGGGTCAGGATGCTTCATCTATCAACAGAACTACTACCGAAGCTAATAACGGAATTTTAGTACACGAAGCCTGGGCAGAAATTTCATTAGTAGATACACTAAGTACGATTCAGAATTTATCTGTAAAAGCAGGACGTCAGGAAATTGCTTATGATGATCAGAAAGTCCTGGGAAGTTTAGATTGGTTACAACAAGGAAGACGCCACGATGCAATTATACTGAAATATGCCAACAAAGGCTGGACTGCAGATATTGGAGCAGCATTTAACCAAAATAAGGAAAATAATACTGGAACAGTTTACAATGGTACCAATCCGGCATATGGAGCAGGAACAAACGGAATTGGAACCTTATATAAATCTTTTCAATATGCGTATGTAGGCAAAAAATTCTTCTTTGGTGATTTGTCTTTTCTATTCTTTAAGGATGATTTTAACAAATATACCATGGTTACTTCAGGAACTCCAGCCGTAACTACAAAAGTAAATGGCGAAGGCGTTTGGAGCAGAAACACAACCGGGATTTACTATAACGTAAATGCCACCCGAAAATTAAATTTTATGGGAAGTTTCTATCATCAGGGAGGTGATGATAAAGACGGAAGATCTTTAAGTGCCAACATGGCTTCTATTACTTCTACTTTACAAATTGGAAGAAAATTATTCATCGGTCCTGGATTAGATTATTTATCTGGTGATGACGGAACAAAAATAGTAACTACTACTTCTGATAATAATCGTTTTGATCCACTTTATGGAACACCTCATAAATTCTGGGGCGGCATGGATTATTTTTATGCAGCGAATGGATTCGGAAAACAAGGTTTACTAAATTATTTCTTTAAAATGAAATACAATGCCAAAGACAATCTGAGTTTCTTTTTGGATGTTCACGGTTTTGAATCGGCAAACAAAATAGCTAATGGGACTGGAGGAAAATTAAACTCTTATTTAGGTACCGAAGTTGATTTGATGGTAAGATACAATCTAACAAAAATCATCAATTTTGAAGCTGGTTATTCTATCATGAAAGCAACAAATTCAATGGCTTCTGCACCGGTTAAAAATGTTCTAAATGCAGATTTAACACCACAATTTGCTTATGTAATGCTAAACATCAAACCAAATTTCCTAGCCAAAAAATAAATTCTACATAACATTTAAATCTATTTAAAATGAGAAAGATAAACGCATTCACAAAAACTATACTGATTTTAGCAGTAATTATAATAGCTTCCTTTTCGGAAATATCAGCTCAGAAAGAACCTGTAAAATTAGGATTTATTCCACTTACGGATTGCTCACCAATCGTAATGGCAAAAGAATTGGGATTGTTTAAAAAATATGGTGTTGAAGTCGTTGTAACCAAAGAGTCTTCATGGGCAAATGTTCGTGATAAAATTTTAACCGGAGAATTAGACGGAGCGCACTGTTTGTATTCAATGCCATTTTCGGTGTACACAGGGGTAGGAGGAAAAGCAGGTTCTGAAATGAAAATCGCCATGATGCTAAATATAAATGGTCAGGCGATTACACTTTCAAAAGATTTTTGTGGAAAAGTTGGTTTTAAGCAAATGAATAAAGTTGCACCGGTTGTGGCTGCAAAATTAAAAGCCGAGAGAGAAGTGACTTTCGCCATGACTTTCCCGGGAGGAACACATGATTTGTGGCTGCGTAACTGGATGGCAATTGCAGGTGTGAGTCAAAAAACATCTAAAATTATCACAATTCCACCTCCGCAAATGGTTGCCAATATGAAGGTTGGCAACATGGATGGATTTTGTGTTGGAGAGCCTTGGGGCGGAGTTGCTGTAAAACAGGGAGTTGGTTTTACACAAGTTGCTTCTCAGGACATTTGGAAAGATCACCCTGAAAAAGCTTTGGTTGTCAATAAAGAATTCAGTGAAAAACGCAGAACAGATCTTGTAAAAGTAATGAAAGCAGTTTTAGAAGCCTGTATCTGGCTAGACAATCCGGCCAATCGTAAAAAAGCAGCCGGAATAATTGGAAAGGCACCTTATGTTAACGCTCCTGCAGATGTTATTGAAAACAGATTAATGGGGAATTACGATTTAGGCTGTAATCAGGGAACGCAGGTTTATGCTAAAGATTATATGTTGTTTTACAAAGGCGGAATGGTAAATTATCCGCGCAAATCTCATGCTATCTGGGCAATGGCTCAGTTTGTGCGATTCGGATATTTAAAAGAGGCGCCTGATTATAAAGCAATTGCTGACAAATTGATCTTACAGGATTTATACGAACAAGTTGCAAAAAGTATGAAGGTAAAACTGCCAAATGATGACATGAAACCTTTCTCCCTAACTATGGATAAAACGGTTTTTGATCCTTCGAATCCAGCAGCTTATTTAAAAGTAGTTAAAAGATAAAGTGCTCACTGAGTTATTGCGCCAAAGATTTAATGACAGAATGGATTGTTCTTTAAACCTACTAAAGCTCTTCAATTCGGGAAAATCATTTTAATCTGTGGTAAAAATAACGTCATACAGATATTCATAAATATATTTTTAAATTTTAAATCACAATGCCATGTCAGAAAAAGATACCTTAACATTAAATGATATTACCAGTCAGGCTGAGGTTTTGACTTCGGAAACTATTAATGATTCAGTAAAAAGTGAGAAGCTTAAATTAATCATCGGTCAATTTGCAGTAAAACTAAAATCTAATGTTTTAGCTGCAATTGGACTACTTGTTTTTATAGGCTTTTGGAGTTTACTCAGTATTTATACCAAAGATGCGCTACCTGGGCCTTTAGCCACTTTTACCGTTTTAAAAGAAATGCTGAGTGATCCTCTTTATGATTATGGCCCTAATAACAAAGGGATAGGGTTGCAATTATTCAACTCAATAAAAACCGTTTTATTTGGTTTTTTATTAGGATCCTTAATTGCGATCCCTATTGGGATTTTGATGGGAGCGAGCAGCATTTGCAAACAAATTTTTTACCCAATTGTACAGCTTTTAAAACCAGTTTCACCATTAGCGTGGTTTCCAATCGGATTGGTGGTTTTCAAAGATACCGGAATGGCAACTATTTTTATTGTTTTCGTTACATCATTATGGTCTACGTTAATTAATACTTCTTTTGGAGTGGCTTCGATTCCACAGGATCATAAAAATGTCGCAAAAGCATTTGGATTTTCGAAAATACGTTATTTAACCAAAATTTTAATTCCGTATAGTTTACCTCATATTATTACCGGATTACGTTTAAGCATTAGTGTTGCCTGGCTGGTAATTGTTGCAGGAGAAATGCTTTCGGGTGGTGCAGGAATCGGATTTTTTGTATGGGACAGCTGGAATGCCCTCAGTTTAGAAAAAGTAATTTCGGCCATTATCATCATTGGAATTGTGGGACTTCTTTTCGACAAATTATTCACTTTTATTGAAAGTAAAGTGGCTTATAAAGCGTAATAAAAAGGTTTTGAGTCGCTAAGATTCTAATTTTTAAAATCTTAAACTTTAAAAAAATCAATAATCTAAACTAAAACATCATGAGTTATTTAGAAATAAAAAATTTAGAAATATCATTTCCAACCTCAAAAGGAAAATATACAGCAGTTCAGGATATTAATTTGTCTATTCAAAAAGGAGAAATAATCTCCATCATCGGGCATTCTGGTTGCGGAAAATCAACTATTATGAATGCCATTGGCGGCATGTTAACCCCAACCGGAGGAACAGTTGAATTAGCCAATGAAAAAATAAAAGGTCCTGGGCCGGATCGCGGAATCGTTTTTCAAAATTATTCACTTTTGCCATGGATGAGTGTTGAAGAAAATATTTTTCAGGCAGTTGATTCGGTAATGAATTGTTCTAAAAAAGAAAAACATGAAATTGTGATCCAGAATCTTAAAATGGTGAATTTATTTGAACACAAAAATAAACTGCCGGGACAGCTTTCAGGCGGAATGAAACAGCGTGTTGCCATTGCGAGAGCATTTGCCATAAATCCGGGAGTATTGCTTTTGGACGAACCGTTTGGTGCTTTAGACGCCCTTACAAAAGGCTCGATGCAATTGGAAGTTTTAAAATTATGGAACTTAAGCAACCGCCAAAAAACCATTGTAATGATTACGCATGATATCGAAGAAGCTTTATTTTTATCAGACAGAATTGTGGTTTTAAATAATGGCCCAGCCTCTACTCTCAAAGAAATTGTAAGAGTAAATTTACCAAGGCCGCGCAATAAAATCGAAATTGTAAAAATGCCTGAATATATTGCCTTAAGAGACCGGTTATTACATTTATTGACAGATAAGTTCTCAATTGAAGATATGGGAATGGTATATAAAAATTAATTTGACCTTCAGTTGACTTGTAGAGTAGAGACGCATAAAGGTGCGTCTCTACTGTTTTTGAATTTTATAGGTTTTCATACCAATCCAAGATGTAATCAGCAACTTCTTCCCAGCCTTTTTCACCACAGATGTAATGGCTTTTATCGTCAAAAATCTTCACATCAACTTTACTTTCGGAATCTTTGTATTTACTGGCAATTTTTTTAGTTAATTCAGGTGGAAATATACTGTCTTTTCCTCCTCCAATAAATAAAATAGGGTGATGTGGTTTTTTGAAATCTGCATTAGAAAAAGACCTTAATAGTGTTTGTCTTCCTATTTTTCTGCTTTCAGGAACAGCGAGCAAATCATATGCTTTGTCTTGTTCTGATTTTTGAAGTGTATTAAAGAATGCTCTATTATACCATTCTCTGCTTCCTAAATAATAACGTTTTCTGGAAAAAAAATTCACGGCTGGCCAAACAATTTTTAGAGTAGTTAGTGGAGGAATAACATTTCTTGGTGGTGCTCCGTTGATACTTACTGCAGCGTGAACTTTATCAAGATCCAGAAGTTTTTGCACTACAAGTCCAGCCATTGAATGTCCGATAACAAGTGGTTTTTCCGGTAATCTGTCAATAAATCGTGCCATTCTGGTTACGACATCAATGAAACCGGTTTCAACTAGTCCTGGATGAAGAGTTTTTCTAAGTCTATATGGGTCTCCTTCATGCCCGGGGTGTGGAGGCGCATACACAGTATATCCTTTTTGTTGAAAATAAGCTTCCCATTCAGACCAGCTGTTATTATTCACGAACATACCATGTACTAATACAATTGTTTTTGATTTTGCCATTTTTAATTTTTAATAAAAAATTTTTAATAATTAATATTTGGTCAAGGCATTAGTAAAGCTATTCTGTGCAATTTTCTAAAATTTTAATACTACAGAATTAAAATCAAAATGTTTTTTGCTCGACGAAAACACAAATTAAAGTTTTTAGAACATAAAACTTTTTGTGTTAAAATACCGCTAAAAAAGATTTAAAAATATAGATTTATTTTCAGAAATAAGTCTTTCATACTAATTGATGATTTTCCAAACTTGGGTAACATATTACCATATTTATCTTCTGGATTTTGGTCAAACCACAAATAAAGTAAAATCAACTTTCCTTCAGTAACAGTTATTTGTAAAATATTTTGAAAAATCGGACTATGGCAATTGACAGTTGAAACTGACAATATCTATAATAGAAAACGTCTAACCCTATGTGCGGATTTTCAACATACCAAATAATATAGGCTGGTAATTTATGTCACCGGCAAATTTGATTTTTCAGAATTTTCATATAGAAATTAAGGGAATATCAAGTTATAAGACAGAATAAATTATGTCCGTTTCCTAAACACGATATTGCAATTTCAAGTTATGGTTTACATTAGATAAAATGCTATATGCGATTTAGATTAAAATATCGCTTAGACCTTTTAATCTTAACCAACAAGTGTTGTTATACCACTATTTACGTCAATTTCTGCAAAATTATGTTTTCCGATAACGATAAGGAGTTTATTTGTATTGTACCCTACATATCTTATTTGAGGTTCTCCCACTTTTGGTTTTCCGCAAACAGAAATTACATTTGTTTGCCATTTCAATTTGCTTCTTTTGTAGGCAGATATTGTTTGTAGATCGTTTTCAACATAATAAATAATGTTGTTTTTTTTAATGCCTCTTTTTTGTGTTCTTGCAAAATTTATTTCTGAGTTTTTTGAAATTAAAGTATCATTGAATTTTTCAGCAATACCAGTTTGAGTGACAAAAAAGGTTAACATTGATAATTTTAAAAAAGGTTTCATTAGGATAGAATTTGGGGTTCATAATCGATTCAAATATAATTAATTAAAGCATATCACAAGCTTTGATGAAGTAAAAAAAAAATATCCTTTTCCGAAATAGGAAAAGGATAAAATATATAAGTTAATTTTAAAGAAAGAATATTTTTTTTAGCTAAAAATTCATGTATTAACAAGAAATAACTATATGTAAATAATCTTTTATTCGAATTTTAAAAGTTCATTTATGCATTATAACACTTGAGTCAAAAAAACAAATAGCATAAATTTTGACTTTATCTTAATTTAAATATATAAGTCTTTTTTTTAAAACTTATTTTCTATCTATTACTTTTGATAAAACAGGTTGTTTTTCGTTCCTGATTTTAGTAATCGTGTAATGCATCCAAACTAAACAAATTACAGAGAATGCTAAAATGAATATCCAGGAGCTTGACCAGATTCCGGTTGCTGTCAATAAATATCCAAAGATAATCGGGCCAAAGAAACCGCCTAAACCGCCAATCATACCTACCATTCCGCCTACAACTCCAATTTCATTCGGAAAATATTCAGGAATATGTTTGTAAACAGCGGCTTTTCCTATTCCCCATGAAATTCCAATTAAAACAACTAATACCAGAAAAACCCACATATTTGCATCAAATTTAATTAATGTAACTCCTTTCGCAAGCAGTTCTTTTTTCTTCACTATTTGATTTTCAGTAACAATAACTTCCTGCCAGGACGATTTGACCGGAAAAATATTGTTGTTGCTTTTAGCGTACTTTTTTTGAGCTACTGCAAAATCAGTATCTCCAATTTTGATGTTCTCCTTTGATACAGAAGTTATTATACCTTTTTTAGTGGCCATAACACCGGGGCCTGTTGTTTTGATTTCCATTTTCGGGATCATTAATAAAGCACTCAGTACAACAGACGAAATCAATACCCAGTACATTACTTTTCTGGCTCCATATTTATCTGATAAATATCCTCCAAAAGCCCTAATCACACCAGATGGCAAACTAAACATAGTAGCAAACAATCCACCCATTACCAAACTCGTTTGGTACACGTTCATGAAATTTGGCAACAGCCATTGTGAGTAGGCTACAAAACATCCAAAAACTAAAAAATAATAAGCTCCAAAACGCCATACGCGTGCCGATTTTAAAGAACCTAATCTTTCTGAAATACTTTTAGTATTGTTTTCTATTTTTTTGTTTTTTGCAAATAATAAAAAGGCAACTCCAATTACAACTAATGAAACTCCATAAATAACTGGAAGGATTTTCCAGCCATTTTGTGGATTTTCCAGAGAAAAATGGTTTAATAATGAAGGCGCTATAAAAGTAGTTATGGCAGCTCCTGCATTCCCCATTCCGAAAATTCCCAGAGCACGTCCCTGCCATTCCTTTGGATACCAAATTGAAGTATATCCGATTCCTACAGCAAAACTTGTTCCTACCATTCCGAAAAAGAAGCTTAATACTGCAAAAAGCAAAAAGCTATTAGCAAAAGGAAGTAAAAATAAAGGGATTGAACAAGTTAACAATAATAATGAAAACACGTATTTACCGCCAAATTTATCAGTAAGAATTCCTATTGGCAAACGCATCACAGAACCAGTTAGTATCGGAATCCCAAGTAACCAGCCTACCTGAACAACACTCCAGTTAAAGATACCGTTATCTACTAAAAAGGTTACTAAAACTCCATTCAAAGTCCAACATGCAAAACACACTGTAAATGCCAATGTGTTTAAAAACAAAATTTTGTGTGATTGTGATAATGAATTTGTATTTGTCATAGTACTTATATTTTTTTGTAAAAATAAGTAATAAAACGTAGTTTTAAACTGCGTTTTAGCAGTTTTTAAAAATTATTTAAGTATTTATACGTATTTTTTATAGTAAAGAATATTCAACCGCTTTATTGGAAAGTTCTATTAAATTTTTGACTTTTAATTTTTTCATTAAATTAAAACGGTGTACTTCAGCAGTACGTTTACTTATATCAAGGGTTTCAGCAATTTCTTTATTTCCTTTTCCGGATAATAAAAGTGTCAAAATTTCTTTCTCTCTTTTTGTTATCATCATTTCTTCACCAAAATTTTGTTTTGACTCTGCAGAAGGTGATGAACTGGTTAGCTGACCTATCAAAATAGAAGAAATATCACCGCTAAAATATTTACCGCCATTGGCTACAGTATGCAAAGCTTTCAGGAATTCTTCTTTACTCGAACCTTTCAGTAGATATCCATCAGCTCCGGCTTTTATAGATTTTAATACATATTCTTCAGATTCGTGCATCGAGAGCATAATAATTTTGACGTTATTATTATCGCTTCTAAGTTTTTCTACTAGCTCTATACCAGTTAAGTTAGGCATGCGAATATCTACTATAAGTAAGTCTGGTTTATTGGAAGCAACTACTAAAAGCGCATCAGCACCGTCAACTGCTTCGCCTACAACTTCTATATTTGCTTCATTTTCAAGTAAAGACTTGATTCCGTCTCTTACAAAAACATGGTCGTCTGCTAATACAACCCGAATGATATCACTCATATTCTACTTAATTTTATTCTCAATTTTTACGTATATTCATCTATATTGAATTGCTAAGATACGTAATTTTTAAATTAAGAAATTAGTTAATTGCAAAATGTGAAAGGGATAGGTATAAAAAAACCGATACTTAATTTAAGTATCGGTTCGTGTTTTTTAGTGAAAATGATCGTCCTCTATTTCGAATTCAGCATCTTTTTCCCAAATTTCCATTTCGCAGGGCTTGCAGTTGAATTTTAATTTATATTCTAATTCGCCTTGTTTTAATACCAACGGTTCTTTTACTTTGACACCTACAATGTCTTTTTGGTGTATTGGACATTTTTTTAATTCGTATTTGATGCAATATTTAGTTGTCATTACACGGGATTTTCCCGGATCCCATTGCAATTCAAAAGCTTTTTCGATTTCTGTAACGCCATGGCGTTCGTAAAATTTACGTGCTGTTTTGTTTGAAACGTTGTACATGAAATCTAGTTTGGTTTCAGGATACGGATGTGACGTTTTTACTAATTGGTGTTCTTTACGTTTGTAGTTTGCTAAACGAATCTCGGTTAACTGATCGTAAACGGTTCTTCGCATTTCATTAATTTTTGAAATAGGAAGGAACCAGTTTTGAGAGAACATGATATTGATTTCATTGGCAGTATAAGGTGTGAAACCTGTTTTTGCCAATTGTGTTTTGATGTTTTCTTCGATCGATTCGCCGGTTTTAGTCTGCTCTTTTGAATGTTCTAAATTGACGACACTAACATTTCCGTCTTCATCTGTAGCGATTAATTCGAAACCCGCTTCATTTTCTGTAAGCAATAAAGTGGTGCTGATCTTTCGAACGGCACTGTCTTCTCTTTCTACAATTTTGATGAAAGCGGCATCGTTGTTACGGTAAATAAAAGTTCCGTCTTTAACTTCTTTTAAAACATTTGGATATATTCTTCCGTTTTCGGCTTTGTTGACGTAGATTCCGTCTGCCTCGTTGTTTTCATTGATGAAACAAAGTCCGTCACCGTTATTTAGCAATTCGCCGTTTTCGATTTCGTAAGCGTTTCCAACAGTTCGGATTAATTTTCCAATATATTGCCCTTTTGATTTTGGGCTTTCCCAGGAACCAATAGAAGCGTGTCTTTCGTTTACGAAATAGTCAGTATAACCGCGGTTGAAAGTTCTGTTTAAAGACGAGTCAAAAGTATAGGTACAAGTTCCGGAAGAAGCTTTCATATATTTGTCACTTCCTTCGTTTTCTAAAAAGCTGTCCAGTTTTTGGCGCAAATACGAGACATTGTTTTTTACATAAACGACGTCTTTCAATCTTCCTTCTATTTTAAAAGAAACAATTCCGGCTTCGATCAAATTTGGAATTTGCTCTGAAATATCTAAATCTTTAATCGAAAGTAAGTGACTGTTTTTGATTAAAGTTTCTCCGTTTCCGTCAATCAAGTTATAAGGTAAACGGCAGTTTTGTGCGCAAGAACCACGATTGGCGCTACGTTCTCCGTTTGCCACACTCATATAACAGTTTCCGCTAAACGAAACACATAAGGCTCCGGTAACGAAAAATTCTAATTCGACATCAGCTTCATCGTAGATTGTCTTAATTTGATGCAGGTTCAATTCGCGGGCCAAAACCACACGTTTGATTCCGGCATCTTTTAAGAATTTAATTTTATCAGCGTCACGATTATTGGCTTGTGTGCTGGCGTGAAGTACGATAGGAGGAAGCTCCATTTCCATAATCGCCATATCCTGAATAATAAGGGCATCAACACCAATGTCGTATAATTCATAAATCATTTTACGACAGGTTTCGAGTTCATTGTCGTACAAGATGGTATTCATTACGACAAAAACCTGAGCATTAAATAAGTGTGCGTATTTCACCAGTTCAGCAACATCTTCTATAGAGTTGTTGGCATTAGAGCGCGCACCAAATTGCGGCGCACCAATATAAACGGCATCGGCTCCACTATTTATAGCTGCCATTCCTCCAATTAAATCTTTTGCCGGAGCTAATATTTCAATTTTCTTCTTCATTTCTAAGACTTTAGGATTTTGTGGTATTCACGCAAAAAAGTTTGCAAAGTTCTTATAAATAATTCGAGTTTGCTAATGCTGAAGAGGATTTTTTTGAAATTGTTGGGTTATATGGGGATAGTTGTAGAATAAAGGATCTTTGAAATTATATCTTTTATACTATCTAGGTATTACTAATCTATTTTCTTTAGAATTATAAGAATATTTAATAAGCTCCATTTTTTGGTTTTAAAATCATAATATTCTTTTGAGAGTTTCATTTTTAAATGCGTTTCATCAATAATGTTGATTTCAGAATCAATTATTGTTTTTCTATTGCTATGTACATTATCAATATAATCTGATTCTAAATATTGATCATCATTTAGAATAAAATTATTGTTTTTAAAATTAAATGTAGATGTAAAACCATATCTGGAAAACATAACCTTTCCTTGAGGTTTTCCTGGATCTTGAAAAGTAATATTAGTTTTTGGTAAAAATAAACTTACTAGCTTAGCCTCATTTTGTGTGTCCGCATTTGGTCTGATCTCAAAGTCTGGAAAACCTTCAATAAAGTAATAATCTATTTCTTTTATTAGTTCTGATGAAGCAATATTATCATCATTTAAATCGACTTCAATATCAGATTTATAGGATATGATTTGATAGTTACCAGTGTATTTTGAAACGTTTTCATTTGTATTTTCATTTTCACTGCTGCATCCTATTAAAATAGGGAAAATTAATAAAAGCTTTAAAATCCTCATATCTGTAATTATAAAAAATATTGTACTAAAATAGAAAAATATTTTTTATAAAAAGGATTAAAATGGTTTTTTCAGAAAAAAAATACTTACAAATGTTTTATTTGAAGAAATCTAAAAGTTTTTTAAATTAATACAGTGCTATTTTTTTTAGACATTTAGTAAAACAAAAAAACTACCCAGTTGAATAACCAGGTAGTTTCCTCCTCAAAAAATAGTGCCTCAGATATTAAGACAATTTTTTCGCTTTAATCAGCGTCAATGTATTTTGGATGCTGTTTAATTGTTTTGAAATAATTGCAATTTGATTTGAATCCAATTCTTCTTTTTCCAAAGCTGATTTGTATTTTTCAATCGCTGCTTCTTCACCAGTAATACAAGCATTGATAATTGATTCTGTATCACCACCTGTAAATGATGATTTAATGTCAATCCAAGTGCGGTGAATGGCTCCTAATGCTCCACCTCCTGAAGTATCTGTTGATTTTCCTAATCTGTTTATTTCGTCTTGTAACTCTACAATAAACAAAGCTCTTTCTCTCGCGTATTCAAGAAAATCAGTTTTTATAGCTGCATTTTCAACATGTTCTGCCGCATTAGTATATCCTAGTTTTCCGTCTTCCAGGATTGATATTAATCCTTCTAATGTGCTAACGGTTTCTTTGGTGTTTTCATCTGTATGTATCATGATTTTAAATTTTAATTAATGTATAATACAAAGTTGGGAATTTTGTAAGCCTTATGTCTTACAGAATTATAAGAGTGTTTTATAAAATTGTGGAATGGGAATTTTGAAAGTAAAGACAAAACATGCAGGGCCAAATAATTTTCTTTTAAAATCAAAAATGAGTAGTTTCCCTTTTGGGTCAGGGATAGGAGCGGTATCCTTTTTATTCAGAGAAAAGAAATAAAAAGATATAGCGGATAGCACGGCCGGAGGCAATCCAAAAATACTGCACAAAAAAACAGCTCAAAGTATAAAGTGATGAAACTTTAAACCTTAAGCCGTTTTAAGTAAAATGATTATTTTGTTATACAGTCAAAGCCTCTTTGATTCTTTTTAAAGCTTCTTTTAAAATATCGTTGCTTGTTGCGTAAGAGAAACGAATACAATTTGGATTTCCAAAAGCATCTCCTGTTACGGTTGCTACGTTCGCCTCTGCCAAAAGATACATTGAAACATCGTTTGCATCTTTTATTTCAGTTCCTCTTAATGTTTTTCCGAAGAAAGAAGATACGTCTGGGAAAACGTAAAATGCTCCTTCGGGAACGTTGATTTTTACGCCTGGAATTTCTTTCAATAATCCAACGACTAAATCTCTGCGACCATGAAAAGCCTGAACCATATGGCTTAACACGCTTGGGTCAGCATCAACAGCAGTAATAGTAGCGCGTTGCGCCACAGAATTTGCTCCTGAAGTTACTTGTCCCTGAATTTTTGTACACGCTTTTGCGATAAATTCTGGTGCTCCAATATAACCAATTCTGTACCCTGTCATGGCAAATGCTTTTGCTACTCCGTTTACAGTGATTGTTTTTTCTAACATTCCCGGGATTGAACCGATACTGCAGAAAGTTCCTGAGAAATTGATATGCTCATAAATTTCGTCTGCAACTACATAAATATTTGGGTATTTTTCCAATACTTTTGCCAGTGCAGTCAATTCTTCTCTGCTGTAAACAGATCCAGATGGATTACAAGGAGATGAAAACCACATCATTTTTGTTTTTGGCGTGATGGCAGCTTCTAATTGAGCAGGTGTAATTTTAAAATCAGTATCAACAGATGTTGGAACCTCTACAGGAACTCCGCCTGAAAGTTTTACGATTTCGAAGTAAGAAACCCAGTAAGGTGCTGGTAAAATAACCTCGTCTCCATCGTTAAGCATTACTTGTGCGATGTTGTATAAGGATTGTTTTGCTCCTGTAGAGACTACAATTTGAGATGGTTTGTAATCTAATCCGTTGTCTCTTGTGAATTTTCTTGAAATAGCTTCTCTTAATTCTAAATATCCTTCTACCGGAGAATAAGTACTATAATTTTCGTCAACTGCTTTCTTAACAGCTTCCTTGATGAAATCGGGTGTATTAAAGTCAGGTTCACCTAAACTTAAACTGATAATGTCTTTTCCTTGTGCTTTTAGTTCACGTGCTAATGCAGCCATCGCTAATGTTTGCGAAGTTGCTAAATTGTTAATTCTGTCTGAAAGAATATGGTTCATTATAAAAAATTTAATTGCTCTTAATTTGCTGTGTACTAAGAGAGGTTAATTGTTAATAGATTTTAGTTATGCGAATTCAGGTTTTGCTCCCAGGTCTTTTAAGTGTTTGTAATGTGCCCAAACAGCGCCTCTCATGGTTTTGAATTCATAGTAAGGTAAGTTGCATTCTTTGGCAGTTTGCTTTACGATTTCGGCGATTTTTCCATAATGGACATGGCTGATATTTGGAAAAATATGATGTTCAATCTGATGATTTAATCCACCGGTAAACCAATTTACAATTTTGTTTTTAGGAGCAAAGTTAGCTGTGGTATATAATTGGTGAATTGCCCAGGTGTTTTCGATTTCTCCTTCTTCATTCGGAACCGGATTTGAAGTTTCCTCAACAACGTGTGCTAACTGAAAAACGATACTCAAAATTAATCCTGCTGTGTAATGCATTACAAAAAATCCAATCACAACTTTCCACCATGTTACGCCCAAAAGCATTGGTAAAACCATCCAGATTAAAACGTAAATTATTTTTGTGATAACTAAAACTGTCCATAATTTAGTCGGACTTTGCGGAGCTCCGTAGGATAATTTTCTTTTCAGATAATCTTTCATTTGCTTAAAATCGGTTGTTAAAGCCCAGTTGAAAGTCAATAATCCGTATAAAAAGAAAGAATAATAATGTTGAAATTTATGAAAACGATGCCATTCTGCATTTTGTGTAAAACGAATAATTCTTCCGGCATCCAAATCTTCATCATGACCATGAATATTGGTATAAGTATGATGCAAGACATTATGCTGAACCTGCCAGTTATGAACGTTTCCAGCCAGAACATAAATGCTTCCTCCCATAATTTTGTTAATCCATGATTTTGAAGAATAAGATCCATGATTTCCATCATGCATCACATTCATTCCAATTCCTGCCATAGCAATTCCCATGATGATATTTAATAGTAGTTGTGCCCAAAATGGCATATCAATTGCCAGAATCAAAAAATAAGGGGTCAGAAAAACAGAAAAAAGAATAATAGCTTTTAAATGAAGCTTCCAGTTTCCGGTTTTTTGGATATTATTCTCCTTGAAGTAATTGTTTACACGTGAGTTAAGTGTTCTGAAAAACTTCAGATTATCTTGCTTCGAAAATGTCGGTGCTGTATTATTCATATTAATTTTAAATAGTTAACAAAGGTAATTATTATAAATTTTCAATTTACAAAATTGAGTTAAATATTTCAATCGTAAAGTAGTACTTTTGTTAAAAAATTATAGCAATGGATGAGATATTGAAATATTTTCCTGATTTGACCGACATTCAAATCGAACAATTTCAAAAATTAGATTTTTTATATCACGATTGGAATGAAAAAATCAATGTTATTTCAAGAAAAGATATTGATGCTTTATATACAAAACATATTTTGCACTCTTTAGGGATTGCAAAAATAATGAAATTCGAACCAGGAGCCACAGTTTTGGATGTAGGAACAGGCGGCGGATTTCCTGGAATTCCGTTGGCGATTCTTTTTCCTGAAACGCGTTTTTATTTAATTGATGTTATTGCCAAGAAAATAAAGGTAGTTCAGGGTGTTATAGATGCTTTAGAATTAAAAAATGTAAAAGCTGAACAAAAACGTGCTGAACTGGTAAAAGGGGATTTCGATTTTATCGTAAGCCGTGCCGTAACTAACATGCCTGATTTTGTTTCATGGATAAAAGATAAAATCAAAAAGCAGCACAAGCACACTTTGAAAAATGGCATTCTATATTTGAAGGGTGGTGACCTAACTGAGGAATTAGCAGCTTTTCCAAAAGCAACATTATATGACTTATCAACTATTTTTGAAGATGAGTTTTTTGAAACCAAAAAAGTGGTGCATTTGCCGTTGAAGTTTCAGGCTTAGAGAAAATAGTCTTAAAGTTGAAAGTCATAAGTCAAAAGTAAAGGCCGAATCTTAAATTTCAAGATTCGGCCTTTTTTATATTGACAAAGCCTTAAAGACTTTTGATATTTGATTTTGTGACTATCCCAAAAAAGGATATCTGTAATCCTCAGGCGTTACAAAAGTTTCTTTGATTGTCCTAGGAGAAGCCCAACGCAATAAGTTCAAGGCAGAACCTGCTTTATCGTTCGTTCCTGAAGCTCTTGCTCCACCAAAAGGCTGCATTCCTACAACTGCCCCAGTTGGTTTGTCGTTGATATAGAAGTTACCGGCAGCATTTTGTAATTTCGTAGTAGCAACTTCAATAGCATAACGATCTTGACTAAAAACGGCTCCTGTCAAAGCATACTCAGAAGTAGTATCAACTAATTCAAGAGTTTCTTCCCATTTCGCATCTTCGTAAATATAAATAGTAATTACGGGTCCGAATAATTCGGTTTCCATTGTAGTATATTTTGGGTTAGTCGTTACAATAACGGTTGGCTCAATAAAATATCCAACTGATTTGTCGTAATTTCCTCCAACAATAATTTCAGCATCAGCATCTTTTTTAGCCTGATCGATAAAACCAGCTAATTTATCAAAAGAACCTTCGTGAATAACGGCTGTAATAAAATTTCCAAAATCTTCCGGAGAACCCATTTTCATAGTTTTTACATCAGCAATCAATTGTTCTTTTACAGCAGGCCATAAACTTTGCGGAATATAAGCTCTTGAAGCTGCAGAACATTTTTGCCCCTGAAACTCAAATGCACCCCGAGTAATTCCTGTAGTCACTTGTTTTACGTTAGCGCTTGGGTGTGCAATGATAAAATCTTTACCACCAGTTTCACCAACGATTCTTGGATACGTTTTGTAGTTGTGGATGTTTGCACCAATTTTAGCCCAGATATCTTTGAATACATGAGTTGATCCTGTAAAGTGAACTCCGGCAAAATCACGGCTTGCCAAAACAGTATCCGTAATCATTAAAGCGTCTCCAAAAACAACGTTGATAACGCCATCAGGAACTCCTGCTTCTTTAAAAACATCCAAAATAATTTTTGTAGAAAATACCTGACTGTCACTTGGTTTCCAAACCACAACGTTACCCATCATCGCAGCACTTGCAGGAAGATTGGCAGCGATAGCAGTAAAGTTAAAAGGAGTAATAGCGTAAACAAATCCTTCAAGAGGTCTGTATTCTAAACGATTCCATGTAGTAGAATCAGATTTTGGCTGATCTCCGTAAATTTGAGTCATGAATTCTACGTTGTAACGTAAAAAGTCAATCAATTCACAAGAAGCATCAATTTCTGCCTGATGAATATTTTTAGACTGACCAATCATTGTAGCTGCGTTGATACGCGCTCTGTAAGGACCTGCAATAAGTTCAGCCGCTTTTAAGAAAATAGCGGCACGTTGTTCCCATGCCATATTTGCCCATGCCTTTCTTGATTCAAGCGCATTGGCAATCGCTTTTTCGATATGTTGTTTTTCAGCCAAATGATATTTTCCAACAACGTGCTGGTGATCATGAGGAGCTGTAATATTTCTTGTATTTCCGGTTCTGATTTCTTCGGTTCCAATATGCAAAGGAACGTCGATTTGAGAATTCCACATTGTGGTGTAAGCTGCCTGAACTGCTGCTCTTTCCGGTGAGTTTGGTGCGTACCCTTTTACCGGCTCATTGACCGCTTTGGGTACATTAAAAAATCCTTTTAACATGGGATGAGATATTTTAAAATTACGAATTGTTTAATTTTATGCAAAAGTACAAAGGTAATTTTGATTATATCACAATACAATATTAAAATGTTGTAATTAAATAAACTAATAACGTCAATCTGTAAAATATCTGTTACCATAAATGTTTAAATTTGAGATACTTCAATTATTAATACTATGAAAATTCCGCTTTTAGCTTTTAATGATAAAGGAATTTATTGTCAACAGGCCGATGTATATCTTGATCCCTGGCGACCTGTAAAAAATGCAATTATTACGCACGGTCACGCCGATCATTCCCGTTGGGGACATGAAAATTATATTACACATCATAGCAATATTCCAATCATTCGTCATCGTTTGGGAGAAATAAATGTAACCGGAAAAGAGTGGGGAGAAACCTTTGTAATCAATAATGTAAAATTCTCTTTACATCCCGCCGGACACATTATAGGAAGTTCACAAATTCGTGTTGAGCACAAAGGCGAGGTGTGGGTTTTTACCGGAGATTATAAAACCGAAGATGATGGGATTTCGACTCCGTATGAAGTCATAAAATGCGATACCTTTATTACCGAATGTACTTTTGGTCTGCCAGCATTTAACTGGACACCACAAGCCGAAGTTATTTCAGAAATCAATAATTGGTGGGCAGAAAACAAAGCCGAAGGAAAAACGTCTATTCTATTTGGATATTCATTAGGAAAAGCACAACGACTTTTAAAATACCTCAATACTGATATCGGAACCATTTATACACACGGCGCAATTGAAAACATGACGAATGTTTTACGTTCGATGGTTGATTTCCCACCAACAACATTAGTAACCCGTGAAACCAAAAAAGAAGATTTGTTAGGCAATATAGTGCTCGCACCTCCAAGTGCGCACGGAAGTATATGGATTAGAAAAATGACTCCTTTCGTAACCGGTTCAGCAAGTGGCTGGATGGCTTTTCGCGGAGCAAGACGAAGACGTGCCATTGATAAAGGTTTTGTCTTAAGTGACCACTGTGACTGGTATTCGCTTTTGGATAGCATTAAAGCAACAGGTGCAGAAAAAGTAATCTGTACACACGGTTACACCGATATTTTCTCCAAATATTTAAGAGAATTAGGTTATGACGCCAGAACCGAAAAAACACAATACGAAGGAGAAGCTGCCGAAATGGAAAAAGAGGATAAAGAAGCTGAAATAGACCAAAATAAAACTTCGGTTATTTCTGAAAATTAATTATGGAAAAAATATAATACATAGTAACATAGTTTTTCTTTGTGATTAAAGGCATTTCATTTTTTTAACAAAGATAGCTATGTGTGAAAATCTAGATTTTTTAAAAAATCTTCTTTTTCAATTTTAAACCGATGAAAGAATGTGTTTAAAATGTGCATAAAGAATTCAAAATTGTAGATGTAAATGAAGAATTTCGCTCAACTTATAAAAACCCTCGACAGTTCGAATAAAACGAATGTAAAAGTCGATGCACTGACGACGTATTTTAAAAATGCATCTCCTGAAGATAAAGTATGGACGATTGCGATTTTGTCACATCGTCGTCCGCCCAGACCGGTTAATACCACTTTATTGCGCATTTGGGCAAATGAATTGGCTAATATCCCACTATGGCTTTTTGAAGAAAGTTATCATATTGTGGGTGATTTGGCAGAAACAATTGCGCTGATAATTCCAACTACAAAAGAACATTCCGATAAAAGTTTAACGGAATATCTTCATGAAATCATTGCCTTAAAAAAGAAATCAGATCCGGAGAAAAAAGAATATTTACATGAAAACTGGCTGGCGCTGAATTATTACGAACGTTTTGTTTTTACCAAATTAATCACGGGAAGTTTGCGAATAGGTGTAAGCCAAAAATTAATGACGCGTGCTTTATCAAAAGCAGAAAATGTTGAAGAAGATGCTTTGGCGTATAAATTAATGGGGAATTGGGATCCGAATACCATCACGTTTCAGGAATTGATTCTGGATGAGAAGAGCAGCGATTATTTGTCAAAACCCTATCCGTTTTATTTGGCTTATCCTATTGAAGGCGAAGTTGATAATTTGGGAAATCCCGAAGATTGGTCGGTTGAACATAAATGGGACGGAATTCGGTCGCAAACTATCATCCGTGAAAACGAAATTTATGTCTGGTCAAGAGGCGAGGAGTTAGTAACCGATAAATATCCGGAGTTTAAAGCCTTTGTTGGAATAATACCAAACGGAACTGTAATCGATGCCGAAATTTTAGCTTTTCCCGAAGAAGATATTGGAACTTTTAATGATTTGCAGACCCGAATTGGACGCAAAACAATATCAGCAAGTTTACTAGAGAAAGTTCCTGTAATTCTAAAAGCCTATGATATTCTCGAATGGGAAGCTCAGGATATCCGGAATTTACCGTATTCGGAAAGAAGATTTATATTAGAACAATTATACGATTATATAAAAGATAAAACTAAAAATTTTAAATTATCAGAAAGAGTTTTACTTCATTCCTGGGATGATGTTGCCGCAGAAAGGATGCGTGCCCGCGAGATGAAAAGCGAAGGTTTAATGATAAAACGCAACGATTCAACGTATCAGGTCGGCAGAAAAAAGGGCGACTGGTGGAAATGGAAAATAGAACCTTTAGTAATAGATGCCGTATTAACCTATGCAATGCGTGGTCACGGGCATCGATCCAATTTATTTACCGATTATACTTTTGCACTTTGGCAAACCAATGATAATGGAGAAAAAGAGTTGGTCACTTTTGCAAAAGCCTATTCCGGTTTAACCGATGCTGAATTTAGAAAAGTAGATGACTTTATAAAGAAAAATACATTGGAGCGATTTGGCCCGGTTCGAAGTGTTACACCACAATTGGTTTTCGAAATTGGTTTTGAAGGAATCGCCCTTTCTAAAAGACATAAGAGCGGTTTTGCCACAAGGTTTCCCAGAATTTTAAGATGGCGACAGGATAAAAAAATAGATGAGGCTAATTCTATTGAAGATTTAAAAAGCATGATTTCGTAAAAGTTCAAAGGGACAAAGTAACAGAGTTTCAAAGAAAAAAACTTTAGGAACAGCTAAACTTTGTCCCTCTGAGCCTTTGCAACTTTGAACCTTAAAAAAAATGAACAGAGATAAACTATATATTATTTCAGAAAACTGGTTTCGGGATCAGGGTTGGAAATCTTTTCCGTTCCAAACCCAAACCTGGACAGCATTTCTGCAAGGCAAAAATGGCTTATTAAACGCACCAACCGGCAGCGGAAAAACTTATGCGTTATGGTTTCCAATAGTTCTTGATTACATAAATAAAAATCCTGACTTTAAAACTAAACATAAATCCGGATTAAAAGCAATTTGGATTACGCCTTTGCGTGCGCTATCTGTAGAAATAAAACAAGCTGCTGAACGAATTATTACCGATTTAGATTTGCCATTGACTGTTGGAATTCGTTCCGGAGATACTTCACAAAGCGAAAGAACGAAGCAAAGCAAAAAAATGCCGGATTTACTGATCACAACTCCTGAAAGTTTGCAATTGCTTTTAGCATCAAAAGAATTTTCCAAAACCTTTGCCAATTGCTCTGCCATTGTGGTTGATGAATGGCATGAACTATTAGGGACAAAACGTGGCGTTCAGATGGAATTGGCTTTGTCAAGATTAAAAACAGTGGCACCCAAAATGAAGATTTGGGGAATTTCAGCTACCATTGGAAATCTTGAACTGGCACAACAAGTTTTGTTAGGATTGAATTCAAAGGCATTTGAAAAATCTGTTTTGATAAAAGCACACATCAACAAAAAAATAAAAATTGAATCCATTCTGCCTGAAAAAATGGAAACTTATCCGTGGCGGGGCCACATGGGTTTGCATTTGATTGATGAGGTTGCAAAAATTATTAGAAAAAGTAAGACGACATTAATTTTTACTAATGTTCGATCTGCTTGCGAAATTTGGTTTCAGACCCTCTTAGAAAAATATCCGGAGTTTGCCGGAGATATGGCAATGCACCACGGCAGCATAAGTAGGGAAACCCGTTTATGGGTTGAAAATGCCATTAGAGATGAACAATTAAAAGTCGTGGTTTGTACCTCTAGTTTAGATCTTGGTGTTGATTTTGCGCCTGTTGAAACCATTATCCAGGTTGGAGGGCCAAAAGGCGTCGCGCGTTTTTTGCAAAGAGCCGGAAGAAGCGGTCATCAGCCCGGAAAAGAAAGTGTTATTTATTTTTTGGCGACACATGCCATGGAATTGATAGAAGCTTCTGCTCTAAAAAAAGCAGTTGCTAAAACCGTTGTTGAAGATCGAATGCCGTATTTGAACAGTTGGGATGTTTTGGTGCAATATCTCAATACCTTAGCGGTTTCTGACGGATTTTTTCCCGATACAATTTTTGAAGAAGTCAGACAAACATTCTGCTTTCAGAATATTACAAAAGAAAACTGGAATTGGGTTTTGAATTTTATCACAAACGGGAGCCAGAGTTTACAAGCGTATGACGAATTTAAAAAAGTAGAAATTGAAGAAGATGGACGTTTTAAAATCAATAGTCGATTGATTGCAATGCATCACAGAATGCAGATTGGAACAATTGTTGGCGATACTGCTTTGAACGTTAAATATTTAAGTGGCAGTTATATTGGTTCTATTGAGGAATGGTTTGCATCAAAATTGCAGCCTGGTGATGTTTTTACATTTGCCGGAAAAAGGCTGGAATTGTTTCGTGTCAAGAATATGCAGGTTTTAGTTCGAAAAGCAGATCCGAAAAAAGCTTCTCGGGTAGTTAGCTGGATGGGCGGCCGTATGACATTATCTGCGCAAATGAGTGAATTATTGAGAGAGGAATTATATGCCGCAAATACAGAAAATTTAACGCCCGAATTAAAAGCCTTACGTCCACTTTTTGAAAGACAACGTAAGGAAAGTATCGTGCCCAATAGTGATGAATTTTTAATTGAGACCTTTAAAACAAGAGAAGGTTTTCACGCAATTTTTTATCCTTTTGAAGGTCGTTATGTCCACGAAGCGTTGGCAAGTTTAATTTCGTATCGGATTAGTTTGCTATCACCAATTACGTTTTCTCTTGCCTATAATGATTACGGATTCGAGTTATTATCTGATCAGGAAATTGACATGCAGGACATTTTTGATAATAATTTATTTTCAACTGAATATGTGCACCATGATTTACAGAAAAGTCTTAATTCTACAGAAATGGCACGAAGAAAATTCAGGGATATTGCCGTTATTGCAGGATTAGTTTTTACTGGAATGCCTGGAAAACCCATTAAAACAAGACATTTGCAAAGCGGATCACAATTGCTTTTTGAAGTTTTTCGTGATCATGAACCTGATAATTTATTACTGCAGCAGGCGTTTATAGAAACATTTGAACACCAGTTAGAAGAAGGGCGATTGATTCAGGCGATGGAAAGAATCAATAGTCAGAATGTCGTTTGGAAACAATGCAAAAAGCCTACTCCATTTAGTTTTCCAATAATTACAGACCGACTTAGAGAAAAATTATCCAGCGAAACTTTAGAAGAAAGAATCAAAAAAATGACAGCCAGTTACATGAAATAATTTTAGAGATTTTTAAGATTACTGTTTTTAATTTTATGGATCTTGTTGAAAGTAATAATTGCTGATATTTTTGCAATATTGGTAATTGTAAAATTTAAAAATGAAATTTTGTATTTCATTAAAAATTAAACCATTTTATGTATTCTTAGTCTTACCAGAGTAATCTTAAAATATAAATATGAAACCACATTTACTATTTATTCTTATGTCACTTTTTATTGTTAGTTCCTGTTCAAAAAATGATGATCAAAATGGATCAGACCAAGATTCAGAGTATGTTAATGATAATTTAGCAGGGCCAATATCAAGGCCAAAAACAGGATATGGTTCTGATGGGAATTATAGTGTTGCCAAAATTACTTTTCCGAGCCCTTTGTATAATGGAAAAAATGTTGAAATATTTTATCCAAAGGGAATAACTTCTGCAATGCCCACTATATTTTATTCACATCCGTTTGGAGGAGAAGAGAGTGCCTACAATATAGGGTTGTATGAATTTATAGCGAAAAAAGGCTATGTCGTGGTTTTTGCACCTTATCCAACCATAGATGTTACTGTTGATGAAAGATACAACACATTATGGCAGAGTTTTAAAAAGGCTGTTACAGATTATCCAAATATAATTGACACAAAAAAAGTTGGTTTTATGGGACATTCTTTTGGAGGGGGAGCTTCATTTGCTTTGGCTCACAAAGCATTTTTAGATGAAGGCTGGGGAGAAAATGGTCGTTTTATTTTTACAATGGCTCAATGGTATTCGTATCAAATTTCGCAAGATGAATTACAAGATTTTCCTGCGAATACTAAATTAATAAGCGAGGTTTATGATGATGACGTTGTGAACGATCACAGATTGGCAATTGATATGTTTAAAAATATAAATATTTCGAATTCTGAAAAGGATTTTATTTTGATTAAGAAATCAGTTTTACCAACTTTTACTTATACTGCCGAGCACGATCTTCCGAATACTCAAAGCTCGTACGATGCTTATGACTATTACGGGATTTACAGATTACTTGACGCAATGATAGACTACAGTTTTAATGGAAACGTCGCTGCTAAAAATATTGCACTTGGAAATGGCTCAAAAGAACAAATAACAATGCCGAGTTTTAATGGACAAGCCTTAGAACCATTAATAGTTACAGATGATCCTTCACCCTTATATCCTCAAAGTAAATATTCTTTCCGATGCGCATCAATTAATAATCCAAGAATTGCTAATTGTAATTAGTATTTTTACTTTAAAAAGTCTCCAATTCTTATGAATTGAAGGTTTATTATTTTCTTTTTATCGGACAACAATAATGAATATTATAATAAATAATCAGGATTTCATTCTACATCAGTCTGGTGCTGTTTTTTGGGAGAAAAAAAAGATGCTTTTGATTTCTGATGTTCATTTGGGAAAAGTGACCCATTTTAGAAAACACGGTATTGGAATTCCAAAAGATGCCATTTTTGAAAACTTTAATCGTTTAAAAACTGTTTTTGAATTGTTTGATTCGGAAACAGTTGTTTTTTTGGGAGATTTATTTCACAGTAAAATCAATACTGAATGGGGGCTTTTTGTGAATTGGATAAAAGAGAATCCGCAGAAAATAATTTTAGTAGAAGGCAATCATGATATTATCGATAAACAAAATTATGCTAAATTGAATATTGAAATTTATAATGAATTAGAAATAGACAATTTTCTATTAACACATCATCCAATAGAAAAAGAAGGTTTTTTCAATTTTTGCGGGCACATTCATCCTGCAATAAAATTAAAAGGACTGGCAAGACAATTTTTAGTTTTACCTTGCTTTTTTCTGAAACCAAATCAATTAATTTTTCCGGCTTTTGGAGAATTTACAGGGAATTCATATCTAACTCCATCAGAAAATGACAAAGTTTACGCTATTACAAAAGAAGGAATAATTGAAGTTGCAATAAATTAATTTAATGCAAAAGGAGCACACATTCTAAAAGTAGGAACAATTACTTTGAATGTTTTTGTAGTAGTAAAATTAATCATATTAAAATGACCTTTCATTGCTCCATAAGGAGACGAAAGCAAACAACCAGAACTGTACGTGTGATTTTCTCCTGGTTTTAAAACAGGTTTTTTTCCGATAACGCCTTCTCCATCAACCACTTCTAAGTCGTTTAAGGAGTCAAAAATTTCCCAGTGACGAGATGTTAATTGAACGGAATCCTTACTGTGATTTTCGATTGTAACGACATAACTAAAGGCAAAATGAATCTTGTAGTTTTTGAAGTAAGTACCTTCAAAACTAGTCAAAACAGATATTTTTATGCCTCTTGTTATCTGAGAAACCATACTAAAGTAGTATATATGTGTGTGTTATAAGTGCAAATTTACAAAAAAAAATGATTCGATTGAAAACCTTTTTAGAATGTTTAGTTAATAATATTCAATGAGTTCGCATTTCCTTTTCCGATAACTCTTTCGTAACGGTCAGTACTTTCTCGATAATAAACTAAAATGGTATATTCATTTTCTGTTTGATAAAAATTTCCGTCGATAGCATTTTCATAATCAATAACGCCATTTTTATCTGCAATGGTGTACTGGAAATTCGTAAATCCCTGTTTGATCATAACTGCTTTTTCATAAATTCCTTTTTCTACATTATAATCCATTTTATATTCTGGCGACAAGCTGTAATTATTGAACATTCCGGTAATATAAATGTCTTTGTTTAATCTGAAAGCGGGAGCTGAAAGGCTAAAATAAACCCAGGCATAATCGGCTTCAATTTCATTGTTCGAAGCGTTGATGTTTTTAACTACAAAATTTCCGTTTACATCTTCAAATACCGTATAAATCTGATTGCCTCTTGCAGGACTGGTATATAAAAACGAATTGTAAATATCATTATTAGCTCCTACTTTGGCAATATAATTATTGGCGGCTCTAATGTCTTTATTTTCAAAATATAAAAATTCATTTCCGGCCCAAAATTGTGTTTCAGCATCATATTTGTAAACCAATTGATTACCTAGCGTGTATTGTGGAGGAACATTTTTGATACTTGTATTAAAATTTCCATTTTGAATCAACAGAATTTTTACATTTTTTAATGGAGTCTGAAAAGTAATATCATTTGAAACTATTGCAATATCCAGATTCTGTTTGTAATCAATATTACTTAAGTTTCTGCTTCGTTTTACCTGAGCTGCTACCGTAGAATGGTTTTCAAATAAAATGAATTTTCGGGAAAAAACGATCTCTCTGTCCTCATTTAAAATTTTCAAAATATAATTTCCGGAAATTCGTATTTGGGTAGCGAACTGGTTCGGAAAAGAAAGTCGATAATGCGAATAATTCTGAAGTGTATTAAAGGAATTGGAATAATCCATAATTCTTTGATTATCAAAACCACGAATGTAATCTGTTTTTGGAATATCAGAAGGTTTCCAATTGTAATCGCAATGTATGATTTCAAAATAATAATTGGCTTCATTGCTATATAAATCGTCAAACTGTAATTCAAATGTCGATCCCAATTCAAATATCGGGACTACATTACTGCCATTTTGAACAAATGAAACCGTTTTGATATTATATGGAGGAACGATTTCATTTTGTACTTCCTGCGCTGTCGCCGAAGTAAAAATGAAAAGTAAAAGTAGGTTTTGAAATAAAAATTTTAACATCTTAGTACGTTGTAAGATTGTAAATATAACAATTTAGATAACGAAAAATAAGACAATTTATTAAGAACCCAAAATGTATTCCAGATTGACTTCGATTTCGTCGCTAACAAAACTTTCTTCTAAAAGGGAATCAGATAACAATTTTTTGTTTTCCTGCAGTTTGATTATTTTTTCTTCTACTGTATTTTTCGAAATAAACCTGATAACATTTACTTTATTTAATTGTCCAATTCTGTGCGCTCTTCCAACTCCTTGTTTTTCAGCAAAAGGATTCCACCAAGGATCTAAAAATAACACATAAGAAGCTTTCGTAATATTCAAGCCAACACCGCCTGCTTTTAGCGAAATAAAAAACAACAAAGGTTCGTCGTTTTCCTGAAACAGTTTTACTTGCTGTTCTCTTTTTCCGGCAGGAGTTTCGCCTGTAATTTCACAAAATTGTATTTTGTTTTCCTTGCACCAATTGGTGTAAAAATTCAGATTTGTAACAAACGAACTAAAAATGATTGTTTTTTGTTTCCCTTTTACTAAACTTCCGAGATAATTAGTAACCGCAATATATTTCCCGGAATCAATTTCTGATTCCTGATCGACCATTTTCGGATGGTTACTCAGTTGCCTCAACTTCATCAAAGTATTGATAATGCTAATTTTATCAGGACTAGATCCATCTGTTTTAAGTAAAAAATTACGGGCTTTTGATTTTTCTTTCTCGTATAATTTCTCCTGTTCCGGATCCATATCGCAATAGTAAATCTGTTCTGTTAATTCTGGTAAATCCTTTAAAACCTGTTCTTTGGTTCGTCGCAAAATATAAGGCTGGATGAGGTTTTTCAATTCTATTAAAACTTCTTCATTTTGCTTTTTCTCAATCGGGATTTTAAAATTTTCTGCGAAAAAATTATAAGTTCCTAAAATATCCGGATTGATAAACTGCATCTGCGACCATAAATCGTCCAGTGAATTTTCAATCGGTGTTCCGCTGAGTGCTATTTTATGTGTCGTTTTTATTTTATTAATCGCTTTAAAAATCTTAGAATTTTTGTTTTTGATGTACTGGCTTTCATCCAAAATTAAATAGCGGAAATTATATTTTTCTAAAATTGAAATATCACGATGAACGATGCTGTAACTTGTAAAAATTAAGTCGGTAGTATCTAATCTACCTGTCAATAATTTTCTGTCATTCCCCACATATTGCATTTTTGAAAAATGTGGCGTAAATTTTCCGGCCTCGTTGTACCAGTTAAAAACCAATGAAGAAGGCAAAACAATCAGCGTTTTAAGTGGTTCTCTTTCAACCGTAGTTTCATTTGAAAACAAATCAAAATTGGTCGTTTTAGTCGTGAATCCTAATTGTTCCTGCACCGCAACCAACACTGCAAGGGTTTGTAACGTTTTTCCAAGTCCCATGTCATCAGCCAGACAAGCGCCCAAATTAGAATTAAAATGTCCCAAAAGCCACTTTACACCATCAATTTGATAAGGTCTTAAAGTTGCTTTTAATAAATCTGAGCTTGTAAACTCGGCCTTGTGAATTTGATCTAATTCATTATCGATTTCTAAAATTCCGTCTAAGGCTGTAAAATTGCTTTTACGCAAAAGTAACGCACCGTTCTCTGTTTTAGCCAATTTTGCCAAAGAACCATATTTACTGAACCATTCTAAGGGAATCAAAAAATAATTTCCGTCAGGCAATTGGAAAAGTCTTTCCTTGGTTTTTATATGAGGAATAATTTCGTTGAAATTGATTTTATAATTACCAATTGTAATGATGATTTTAATGTCAAACCAATCTGCTTTTGTTTGTTTTGCAATCGAAATCGCATTACTTTCTGTAATGATTTCTTTGCTTTCCAGTTTCAGGTTTTCGATGGTAAAACCTAAACTTTCCAGTTTTTCCTTGTTATCAATAATTAATTGAATATTGATATAGGGATCATTAATTTCTAAATCTGTATCCAGCCCAAACAGCTCATTTTTGATTTTTACTAAACCAATTTCAAGTAATTTTTTTGTATATAAAATTTCAACGGCACTTCTTTTAAACTGAATGATCTTGGGTTCATTAGCAATACTGAAGTCCACAAAAGAATGTGTTTTTTTAGTTTTTCCAGCGTCAAATACATAACCGTTATAATCGAAATAAAGGTTGAGGTAATAACAGTTTTTAAAGAAATCATAAACAGGCTGTATGGTACTTGAAATTATTTGATCACGCTGTTCCATTTCAAAACCAGTGGCTTCAATATCAATTTTTTTGGCTATTTCGGGAATAAAACTTTTAAAATAACTATCAACCAATTTTGAAGGTATTTCTATTGATTTTTTCTTTAGAAAAGGGGTAAGCTTTTTAGAATTTAGCTCTCTTAATTGCCCTAATTTTTTATCGATAATTAACCAGCCTGGCTCATCAAGCAGTATATCGATAGTGCTGTTCATCGGTAAAAAAGTAGTTTTGTTCTCTCTTAAGGAAAGGGTATACGTAATGCCTTCGGAATGTTTAGTAAATTGAATTTGAGGTTCAAAATCATGGGAATCGATATTGACTCTGGATCGATAAAAGTCTTTCTCTGGCCCCAGGTTCAAAGATAAAGGAAATTGTTCCTTCACGATTAAATCGTAAAAGGAAGTTAAATTGAATTTTAAATGCTGGCGAATGGCAAATTCAATTTTAGAATCCTTCTGTAGATCAGCAATTGTTTTTGCTGATTTGATCTTTGCGCTAAATTTTTTGAAAATGAAATCGGGCTTTAAAGATTCGCAAGCGGTCAGTATTTTTTTGGTATTGGAGTCTAAATTTTCAAAAACAAGTCCAAAACTTTCAAGAACGTCTTTACTTGCTTTTTTGTTTAAGTATTTGATTTCATTTGTATTCTCAACAATGTAGGCTGTTGGGATATACGTGTTTAGATTTTTGTCAAAACTGACATCAAAACAAAATTGAAATGATTTTGAAGTTTCCAACATTAGGGCTGTGGTTTGGTTGTAATTTGGGAAGCAAACTAAAATTTAAAAAGTTTTCAAATTATCGCTGTTTGAAAACTTTTTAAAGGAACTTATATGATCAAAAAAATCTAACTGTTTAGTTTTCCTGTTTAAAACAAAGCGGAATAATTTCTCCTTTTGCCAAACAATATTTATCTACCAATTCCGGGGCAATTTTATTGGTATAATCTTCTTCGATTACAATAAAACCAATACTTCTTAATTTTTCAAAATAATCGCGGCCATAAATACGAACGTGATCATATTGTCCGAATATTTTAGCACGTTCTTTTTGATCTGTAATGGAGTCATCTGCAAAAGTAACTTCTCTTGATAAATCTTGTGGAATTTGTAAGACTGCCATTCCACCTGGTTTTAGTACACGATATAATTCCTGCATTGCTTTTGTATCATCCGGAATATGTTCTAGAACGTGATTACATAAAATAACATCATATTCGTTGTCTTTAAAAGGTAAATTACAAATATCTGCTTTTACATCTGCCAAAGGCGAAAACAAATCGGTTGTTGTATAATCAAGGTTTTTTTGCTTGCGGAATAATTTATAAAATGCTTGTTCCGGTGCAAAATGAAGTACTTTTTTCGGAGCTGTAAAAAAATCAGTCTGATCGTTTAAATACAGCCAAAGCAAACGGTGCCTCTCTAACGAAAGCGTACTTGGCGAAAGTACATTATTACGTTGTTTTCCATATCCGTAAGGTAAAAAAGACTTGAAACTTTTCCCGTCAATCGGATCCGTAAACTTATCCCCTTTTAATGAGAAAGCCAAAATGGGGCGTGCCACATAACTCAAACGAATTAATAACGGACGTGGTATTGTATTTAGTATTAGTTTGAATAGTTTTTTCACAGTTTAATAGATTTGAACATGAATTTCACAGATTAACACGGATTTACATTGTGTTGAAATTTCACGAACCTTTGATTTGGGTTAAAGTATTATTCTTTTATATTTCAGGCTGTCTTCTCCAAAATTGATTAGTAATCGTAATTTATTTTTTGATGCAGCTAATAATTTAATGTTTGTTTTATTTCACTTGTTGACAGTGCCGTAATTGCTTTTAACTCTAAAATAATTTCATTATAATAACAAAATCCGCAAAATAATAGCTGAGTAATATAATGTATTTATAAGCGATATCATATCTACATTCCCGATTATAAGGAATTTCGTTTTTTTGAAATTCCTATTCTAAAGCATCACCATAAACTTTTTCACTATGTCCTTTTCCTAATACTTTATGGACTTCCATGCAAAGCCCAATAATTTTATAAGACTCTTTTTTTAAATATAAATCATTCAAAGTATCAGTGAAATTTATTAGTAAAATTCTATTTAGGGCAAATTCGTGAAATTCGTGTTAGATAACTAAAGGCACTTTTCTAAATTCATCTTCTTCATTGCTTTCAATTCCTAATGCTTTATAGATATAATAGAAAGTCGATAAAATTTCCGGTTTTCCATCAATTAAGGCAACATCATGCTCAAAATGTGCGCTGGGTTTTCCGTCAGCTGTCAGGATTGTCCAGCCGTCTTTTAGCTGTTTGATGTTTTTTGTACCCATGTTGATCATTGGCTCAATAGCAACCACCATTCCTTCAACAAAAAGTTTTCCTCTTCCTTTTTTACCATAATTCGGCATTTCAGGAGCTTCGTGCATTTTTTGGCCTAATCCGTGCCCAACTAATTCCCGAACCACTCCGTATCCGTGAGATTCCGTATATTTCTGAATCGCATTTCCAACATCTTCCACACGATTACCGGCTTTGAATTCTTTGATTCCCACGTAAAGAGATTCTTTGGTAATCTGCAAAAGCTTTTTAGTTTCCGGTGCAACTTCTCCAATTTCAAAACTATAAGCATGATCACCGTGATATCCATTTTTGAATGCACCACAATCTACCGAAATCACATCTCCGCTTTTCAAAGGTGTATTATTCGGAATTCCGTGTACAACCTGAGCATTCGGACTCATACAAAGTGAATTTGGGAAATCATACAACCCGAGAAAACTGGGTACTGCACCATGATCACGAATAAATTCTTCGGCTAATTTGTCAAGATATAATGTGGTAACTCCTTCTTTTATTTCAGAAGCAATCATTCCTAATGTTTTCGATACGATTAAAGCACTTTCGCGCATTAACTCTATTTCCTCAAGGGTTTTTTGGATAATCATATTTTTCAGATTTTCAGTTCGCAAAAGTACGATTTTAATATTTATTTTTTTTTACTGTCATTAAAAACATAAGGAATATTTTTTTGGGACAGCTTTTACAGGTAATACTATTATTTGATACTTAGGAAGAATTATTGTTATGTATGTATTTGAATAGTATGAGTTCAAATAATTTATTTAAAGTTTGAGGAGCTATAGAAGACTTATATTAACTGTACTCTATTGTGGTTTCCTTTTAAATTGTTGTAAACGATTTTTAATCAGTAAATTAATTTGTAGTTGTAAGCTTTATCATGAGAAGATTGATGTAAATTTGACCAAATGAGTTTGTGATTTGAAATGTAATAGTAAAATATTCTGGCAGTTAAAATGAAAAAGCTATAGTTTTTTTTTCAAATTTATTTTCTCCAGCTCTTTAAAAAATTCGCTATCAAATTCAGAGTAAGCTTTAAGGCGATATTTTTGATCTCTCTTTCGCATGACTAATCTTATTTTCTGAACCATTAGCCAAATAGGTTCATAACGTTTATGTCCTAATAAATATTGGATTTTTAATATCGACATTTTTCTTTGTGATAGCGTCATTAATTCAATGCAAATCATCCAATATCTGATTGGTAAATTGGAGTTTTCCATTACAGTTCCCGATCGCAAACTTATTCGGTTACCGCATTTTTTGCATTGAAATTTTAAATCTGTTTTTCGAAATGAATGCTGATTGTCTTTGCACTTTTTACAAACCAATCCATTTTCAAGACGCTTGTTTTTGAACTCCTCTATGCAACTAGATTCATCTGGATATTTTTCAAAAAATTCCCGTAATTCCATTTTGAGCAGGTGTAATTTAAAGTGTAAATATAAATTATTAAGCAAATCAGTAAAATAAAAAAGTATAGATTTTCTTTTTATTTCATGAATGATTTGAAATTATTTATAGATATTTTTTTAATGGAATGACAAAAAAAAGAGAATAATCTAATGAAATATTCTCTTTTTTTGAATTAAAGTTTTAAAGCAATTTCTCTTTTATACTTATTTAAGATAGATTTTGTCATTCCTAAATTTGCTCTTGTAGAATCTACTGCTAAATAAATAAAATATTCTCCATTTTCAGAAACATCGAGTATGTGAATCTGAGATGATAATGTAATCATAATGTTATCAATTGATTGGTCTTTTAATCCGAGGGCACTTATAGCATTCATTTTTGCTTTTACTACTTCAAGATTAAATGCAGATGCAAGTTCAGGGTCGAAATCTGAAACCACAGATTGTGTATGGTATGAAATCCCACTTTTAATCTCTGCAACGGCAACAGCTATAAAACCAGGCACATTTTTTTGGAGATCGTCTCCGAATTGTTTTAAAAAATTAGACATACTTATTTGATTTAGGATTTAATTTATTTTTTTAATTTTTGGCAAAAATATAGATAGATATCTATCTAGTTATCCGCTAAGTGTACCTTTGTCTGTTTTTTTTATATTAAATGATTAAATTTGAATAGATGTAGATAGTCACGGTATTAAATATTGATTATAAAATAACAATTTACCTTCTGAAATTAGTAATACAAACAATTTAGCAAATCATGGAACCAATTATAAATCAAGAAAATATTGATAAAGAAAAGGCATTAAAAAGAATGAAAAGGAATGCTTTGGCGCTTTTGGGTTTTGCAGTGCTTCTTTTTATTATTGCTATTTATTTTAAAATTCCAATGCTGCAGGCTTTTAGCGAAGCGGCTATGGTTGGTGGAATTGCAGATTGGTTTGCAGTTGTTGCCTTATTTAGGCATCCTCTTGGAATCCCAATTTGGCATACCGCCATTATTCCAATCAAAAAGAATGAGATCGGAGAAAATCTTGGAAATTTTGTTTCCGAAGAATTTCTGAATCGTGAAAAATTAGAAATTAAATTAGAAGAATTCAATTTTGCCACCAAAGCTTCTGATTGGCTTTCGCAGAAAGAAAATGCAAATAAAATCGCCAACGCAATAGCGCTTAATATTATTCCGGGAATTTTAAAAACGATAAAAGATGAAGATATCAAACGATTCATTCAGGTTCAGTTTAAGGAAAAATTAGAGGCTATAAATTTGGGAGATTGGGTTGCATTGGCTTTAGAACCTTTACAGAAAGGAGATTTTAAAAATCAATTATTGACCAATGTTCTGGAGGTTTTGAGTACGGAATTGAGTAATAATAAAGATTTGATTCGGAAAAAAGTAAAACAATCAACGCCTTTGTTGAGCTTTGGCTTAGCCGATAAAAGTATTTCAGAAGGTATTTTTAACGGTTTGCAGGAGTTTTTAGATGAAGCAAAGAATCCGCAAAGCGAAATTCGATTTAAAATAGATGAATATATTTTTGATTTTCTGGACAAAGTGAAACATTCTGAAGATATGAGAATTAAAATCAATACTATGATTTTGAATTTTGCCGGAAAAAAAGAGGTTCAGGATTACATCAATGGAATTTGGGATGAAATAAAATTATCTATTGCTACTGATTTAGAAAAAGGTAATGAGTCTTCCATAAAAAAAAATATGGCCAGTTTGATTCAGCGTTTTGGAAGCGGTCTTCACGAAGATAAAATTATGGTTGATAAAATTAATAATTTCATTAAAAACGATTTACTTTCCGTTCTTCTGAATAATAAAAAAGTTATAGGCGATCTAATTTCTTCAACCGTAAAAAGCTGGGACGGTAAGGAAGTTTCTGAAAAATTAGAATTAGAAATCGGAAAAGACCTTCAGTACATTAGAATAAACGGAACTTTAGTGGGCGGACTTATTGGACTTATAATTTATGGAGTTGAGCAGTTATATCATTATTTCGTAATCTAATGTGGTGTTATTCAGTAGTAATACGTATAAATTTACAGAAATGATAAGAAACCATAATATTGATATGTCTTAAAAACAAAAGAGACAAATCCTAAAACTTGTCTCTCTTCTATTAAAAAAAAGTGGTTTTCTATAATAAGGAATGACAAGTCATTGCTTCAGGCTGTGGTACGCCCATTAATTCTAAAATAGTAGGGGCAATATCACCTAAAACACCATTTTGAATATTTTTTAATTCTTTATCCACCAAAATAATCGGCACCGGATTTGTTGTGTGTGCTGTATTTGGACTTCCATCAGGATTAATCATGGTCTCGCAATTTCCGTGATCGGCAATTACAATTGTTGTATAATTATTTGCAAGAGCAGCTTCAATAACTTGTTTTGCACAAGCATCTACAGCTTCGCAGGCAAGAATTGCTGCACTCATAATTCCGGTGTGTCCAACCATATCGCCATTTGCAAAATTCAGACAAACGAAATCTACTTCACCTTTCTCCAATTCCGGAACAAGAGCAGTTGTAAGTTCAAAAGCACTCATTTCTGGCTGTAAATCGTAAGTAGCTACTTTTGGAGAATTTCTTAAAATGCGTGATTCACCTTCAAAAGGTGTTTCTCTTCCTCCGGAGAAGAAAAACGTTACGTGAGGATATTTCTCAGTTTCGGCTATACGAATTTGTTTTTTACCGGCTTTTTCTAAAACTTCACCCAGGGTTTCAGTGATATTGTCTTTATTGTAAACGACTTTTACATTTAAATAAGTTTCATCGTAGTTGGTAAGCGTTACATAATACAAGTTTAATTTGTGCATGTTTTGCTCATGGAAATCTTGCTGCGAAAGAGCTTCTGTAAGTTCACGGCCTCTGTCTGTTCTGAAATTGAAAAATATCACAACATCACCTTCTACTATTGTCGCTAAAGGTTTTTCTTCCTCATCAACCATTACTATTGGGGCAATAAATTCATCGGTAACATCTTTTGAATAGCTGTCAAGAATACTTGCAACTGCATTTTTAGAGGGAGTACCTACTGCATTTACAACCAAATCATAAGCCAGTTTTACACGTTCCCAACGTTTATCACGATCCATTGCATAATAACGGCCAATAATTGAGGCAATTTTTACCGGCGAATCTTTAATATGATTTTCTAAGTCCTGAATGTATTTAGCACCTGATTTTGGGTCAACATCACGGCCGTCTGTAAAGGCGTGTACATAAACCTGATCTAAACCATATTCTTGAGAAGCATCGATTAATCCACGTAAATGTGACGTGTGTGAGTGAACACCTCCATCAGAAACTAATCCTAAAAAGTGTACTTTTTTATTGTTTTCCTTAGCATATGTAAAAGCGTCAACTAAGACTTGTTCTTTGGCAAGTGTTTGATGTGCTACTGCTAAATTTATTTTGGCTAAATCCTGATAAACAATTCTTCCGGCACCAAGATTCATATGACCTACTTCACTATTTCCCATCTGGCCTTCCGGTAAACCAACGTTTAATCCGTCAGTACGAAGCTGAGCGCTTGGGTAATTTTGGTAAAGACTGTTTATAAAAGGAACATTTGCGTTGTCTATTGCAGATACTTTAGGGTCAGGCGATTTTCCCCAACCATCTAAAATCATTAGGATTACTTTTTTGTTCATTGTTTTTAGTTTTTGACAAAGATAAACCATTTATAAAATACGAAAGTAAGGATTGATACAATTATGCTTTATAAAATAAACAATAACAAAAAATAATAATTTAGTTAAAGATGGCTTTGTTTTAAAAAGAGAATGCAGTGAAGTTTTATTTTCTAAGTTTATTGTATTATAGACCAGAAAGGCTTTTTAAACCTAAAAGCATTATATTTTTTAAAAATTAATTGTTACATAATTATTTGTTTTATTTATAAAGTTAAATTCCGACAAAAATTAATTTTTTAATTAGTTTAAATTAACTTTTTAAGAAGTAAATTGTTAAAGTTTGAACAAAAATAGCCTCTTTTCGTGATATTAATTTGGGTAACTATAAATTAATTATACATTTGTGAAATCCCAATACAAATGTAACCTAAACGTAATCAATGATTTATAAGATTTATCCCGCAATTTTATTTTTGTTTTTGTCATTTGGTACAGATTCTAAAAATACAGCTGAGACTCAGAATGTAACAGCGAAAAGCATAGTTAGAGTTGAAAAACTTGCTGCCGATGCTAAAATTGAAAGTATTTATAATTCCCTAAATACAAACAATTTTAAATTACCTGAATTAAAAACTTTTACTGAAGCTTTAAAAGGATTCTATTTATTGAAAGAAAGAGGAATTATTGAGAAAGATATCTTAACGTTAATCGACTTTAGTTTGTCCTCAAACTCAAAACGTCTTTGGGTAATCGACTTAGCAACAAATACTATTTTGTTTCAGTCACTTGTAGCACACGGAAGAAATACTGGTGAAGAGTTTGCTTCTGAATTTTCAAATAGAAATTCTTCTTATCAAAGTAGTCTTGGTTTTTATGCTACTGGTGAAATTTATCAGGGTAAACATGGCGCATCTTTGCGTTTGGATGGCTTAGAAAGAGGTGTTAATGATAATGCCCGCGAAAGAGCCGTTGTAATGCATGGAGCTGATTATGTATCAGAATCTTTTATCAGAAGTAACAAAAGATTAGGAAGAAGCTTGGGCTGTCCTGCTATTCCTGTTCAATTGACAAACGAAATTATTCAGACAATAAAAGATAAATCTTGTTTGTATATTTATCATCCATCAAGAGGCTTTATTCTGGAAAAAGAGCTAATTTCTTAATTTAGAATACAAATCTTCATCGAGATTATAAACATCATACCTAAAAATCAATTGATTTTTTTCGCTCCAAGCTGTCCAGTACCATTGATATAATTTATATTTTTTGGTAATTCTGATGCTGGTAGTTTTTTTACGGGCTATGATGGTATCGATTTTAGCTTTCGACCAGTTTTTAGAATCATCTAAAATATGCTGTGCTAATTCCAACGGATTTTCAACACGGACACAGCCTGAACTCAAAGAACGATTACTTCTTTCAAAATAGTTTCTGTGATTGGTGTCGTGCAAATACACACTATAATTGTTAGGAAACAGAATTTTTATTAAGCCCAAAGAGTTATTGTAACCAGGACTTTGAATGTATCTGTAACTGCGAGGTTTGTTTTCATTCCAGTTAGCAGGATCAACCACGTGTCCTGCGGTATCATAAATGGTGATGTTTTTATTTTTTAAATAATTTCGATTACGTTTCATAGCCGGAACAACATCTTCTTTTAAAATAGTAGGAGGAACAGTCCAGGTTGGGTTGAAAACAATTGTTTTAAGTGTTGAGGTTAAAACAGGCGTTTTTCTTTTGCTGGTTCCAACTACCACATTTCTAACTGCAGTGGTGTCTTGATTTTCTACAACTTTTAAACTATAGTCAGGAATATTCACTATAAAATGATTTTCTGAAAGTTCGTTAGGGTACCATCTCCAGCGTTCTAAATTGGCTATGATTTGATGTTTTCTTTTTTCTTTTGAAAAGTTTAAGGCATGAATCGTGCTTGCACCAATTACTCCATCGGGAGCTAATCCATGACGGGCTTGAAACTTTTTGACAGCTTCGAATGTTTTATTATCGTAGATGGCTGTTAAACTATCTTTTCCTGATATGTCATTCCAATACAAAAGTCTTTTTTTTATGTTGATTAATGCGGTATTAGTGTCTTTGAGAACTATTTTTCCGGCAAACTCAATAGTTTTAATGTTGTCCTCAGGAAAACTATTAATAAGTTTTAAGGCTTTTAATAATTGTTTATAGGTTTGATTTTTTGATTGAATATTTTCAACTAAACTATCTAACGTATTGTGGTTGAAGCTTTTTATTAAAGCAGTGTTTATATCTAGATTCTTGTCTTCAACGGCCCAGTCACGATATAAATATTTAGGATTTAATTTTCCCTCATATAAATGAATAACGTATTTTTCAAAATTGTGAGTCAGTAACAAATCATATTCAGCTAGTTGTTTGTTATTTAGTTGGTTGATTTGCGTTTCGTAAACCTCCATTTTTTTTACGCGATAATCATTTGGATTTAATCCTAGCTCATCTGATTTTTTTAGTAGAGATAAGATGTAACTTCTTTTTTTAAGATTTCCCCAAATGGTTTTGTTATCTGATGAAAGGTAAAATTGTTTTAATGTTTTGCTTTTATATGCATTTATAAGAGCGGTGTCTATATCAATAGTTCGCGCATCTGTAATTACGATCGCGGGCAAAGCTTTTTTTATTTTTTGGAGTGTATTTTTTTGTTCCTTTTTACAGCTTATAATGAAACATAATATTAATAGAAAGTAAAGTTTATTCATTTTATAATTTTGTAAATTCAATAATATTTTCCAGCTTCCCGGATATTACAATAGTTTTCTGATCTTGTATGCCAATTTTTATAGAATTCAACTGCTGATTTTTAGGTTGCTTTAAAACACAATGCTCTTGGCGTTGTTTTATTGCTATTTTTCAAAACCTTTTTTGGTGTGATTTTAAAATAAATATTTGCGAAACTAACCTTGTCAAATTTTCTGCAAATATAGAGCTGTTTTTTATAAATAACGAAATAATTCCTATTAAATAAGATTCTTGAAATAGTTTAAAATGATCTATTAACTCTAAATCATTACTATTAAAGATGCAGGTTTTGATACGTTTTTCTTTTCGAAGTATAGAATATCTCACAACAAACGTCTTTAAAGGAGCTATTTCTTTAATTAATGTCATAGTCTGAATAAAAAAACAAAGCTATAACATTTTAATTTTAAATAGATTACTAGAAATAGTGATTTTTAATTTATTTTTTTTCAAAAAAAGCTTGCTTTAAACCTTACTTATTTTTTATATTTGCACCTCAGTAATGCGAAAGTAGCTCAGTTGGTAGAGCTCCAGCCTTCCAAGCTGGTTGTCGCGAGTTCGAGCCTCGTCTTTCGCTCTAATCGAAACTTAGGTTTAGATTTTAAATATAAATAATTTTGTTTTTTATTTTTTTAAATCATTTAATTATTTATATTTGCACCCTGTTAATGCGAAAGTAGCTCAGTTGGTAGAGCTCCAGCCTTCCAAGCTGGTTGTCGCGAGTTCGAGCCTCGTCTTTCGCT